>NZ_CP021916.1 GCF_002814095.1 Sagittula sp. P11 | reverse complement strand
GCCTATCTCGACAAGGTGACGGCGCTCTTTGCCCGCATCGTCGCGCAGCTCGGGCCGGAATTCAGCTATTACGTCCACAAGGTCTCCAAGGCCATCAAACCTGATCTCGACCCCATCCGTGAGGACAGCTTCGCGGGCGAGGTCGACCGGCGCTGGCGCGCGAAACTCGAGACCAGCGGGCTGCGCGACAAGACGCTGACGCTCACCGTCATTCACCGCCCACCCCCGAAAAGCCTCCTACCGCACCTCGGCCGCAGCGCGCCGGATCGCCTGAGAGAAGAGACCCGCAAACGCCTGCAGCGCCTGGGCGAGGCCGTGAACGTCTTTCTGTCCGGCCTCACCGACCTCAAGCCGCGCCTGCTGTCGGCGGCATCGGGAGAGTTGGTGGGGTTTCTGGGCGCACTGAACACGGGCACCGAGCTGCCGCTCTACCCGGCCAACACCTACGGCTTTCTGTCCTTCAACGTCGCCAATACCCGCGTGACGTTCCAGGGCGACCATTTCGAGCTTTCCGAAGGTGTCGTGGGCCATCGCTACGGCAAGAGTTTCACGATTGGGGAATACTCGGAAGGCACCTCCTGCACCATGTTCGACATGCTGAACCTGCCGGTCGACATGATCGTCACGCAGTCCTTCACGCCGATCAATTCGAACCTCATGGCGGGCCGCATCAAACGGCAAAAGCGCCAAATGCAGGCCAGCCAGGACGCGGCTCTGTCGCTGATGGAAGCGCTCGATATCGCCGGCGACGATCTCGAGGCCAAGCGCCAGAGCTTCGGCGAACACCACATGGTGGTGACGCTCTTCTGTGACACGCTGGACGAGTTGCAGACGCTGAGCGCCGAGATCGTGAACGCCGCCGCGACCGAAGGCGTGAAGATGATCGGTGAGCGGGTCGCCGCAAAGGCCCATTACCTCAGCCAGCATCCCGGCAACCAGCCCAAGCGCGTGCGTGCCAGCGCCGTCACCAATCGCAACTTCGCGGATTTTGCGGCCTTTCACCGGACACAGCTCGGCAAACCCGCCGCGAAAACCCCATGGGGCCGGGTCATCACCTATTTGCCCACGCCCGAGCAGAGCGCCTATCGGTTTTCCTATCACGAGCAGGGCAGCCCGGACAAAGAACCGACCAGCGGGCATACCCTGATCATGGGTCGGCCCGGGTCGGGCAAATCGGTGCTGTCCGCCTTTCTGATGACGCAAGCCCGTCGCGCAGGCGCGCGGATCTTCGTCTTCGATTACCGTCTTGGTATGGAGATGGCGGTCCGCGCCAATGGCGGGCGCTACGCGTCTCTGAACGCCGGTCAGCCCACGGGCCTCAACCCGCTCTGGACAGAGACCGATGCCCGCGGCACCGCCTGGCTCTCGGACTGGCTTGCCACCCTGCTCTACCGCGCTGACAAACCCCTGACCCCGGCGCAGACCAACCGCATCCAGGAGGTCGTGCGCCAGAATGCCCAGGCCACCAATCCGGCCCTGCGGAACTGGCGGGATTTCGCGTCGCTTTTTGTGTCCACCGATGATGGCGGCGATCTGCACCAGCGCCTACTCGAGTGGACCGAAGACGGCCGCTATGGCTGGATTTTCGGACAGAGCCTCGAGGACACGTTCTCGCTCAAAGGCGAAGTGGTGGGCTTCGATCTGACCGGCATTCTCGACAGCGAGGCCGACAAGGAGCGGATGGCGGTTCTCTCCTATCTTTTCCGCCGGGTCGAGCGCGAGATCGAGGATCACCGCCCCACCATCATCGTGATCGACGAGGCCTGGAAGGCGCTCGACAACGCGTATTTCGCCGAGCGGCTGTCGAACTGGCTGGTGACCGCGCGCAAGCAGAACACCGTCGCGGTGATGATGACGCAATACGCGAGCCAGCTCGAGCGCACCCGGACCGGAAAGACCATCGTCGAAGCCGTTCCGACGCAGATCCTGCTGCCCAATATCCGCGCGCAGCCTGCGGACTACGCCATGCTGAACCTCACGGAGAAGGAGCTCGACGTCCTTCTCAACACGGGCAGCAACAGCCGTTTGGCGCTGATCCGCGACGATCAGGGCTCGATCGTGGTCGATGCCGATCTCAGTGCTCTCGGGCCCAATCTCACCATCCTCGGCGGCATGGAGAAAGGCGAGGCGCTCGTCGGCGCCGATTACCGCGACCGCCCAGATTTTTGGAGGCATTCATGATCCGTAATCTTATCGCTTTGGCTGCGCTCGGCGCGCTGGCCTCCTGCACACAGTATCGGGAGCCGCAGGCCAATTGCTTTTCCTTTCTCGCCTCGACGGCAGCGACAGCCCAGGATTGCCACTTCGCACCGCTCGGCGCGCCGGAGGGCGACGTTGACGTCTAGCCTGCCTCATATCCTCGCGTTTTGCCTGCTGCCCGGTCTCGCCTTGTCTCAAGGCGTGCCGACCAATGACAGTGGGCTGACCGCGCGTGACATCGTCGAGACAGGCGATCGCGAGGCAGACTTGGCTGTTCAGGCCGACAAGCTGTCCGTGCGCGAACTCATTGCCGAGATCGAACGGGAGCAGCTGGAAACCCTCCGACGCATCCTCGATGCCCAGACCAGCTTCGGCGGCCAGGGCTTGCCCGCGATGGTCTCGGGACTGGAAAGCGGCAGCGGGGATCCCGACCGCTCGGTGGCGGCGGTCTATGGCACGGGCGAGATAGATCCCAATCCCGGTGGTGCGCAGATGTTCGGCGACGCGTCTGAGACCATCGAGCAGCTCATCATCCGCGTCGCCCAGGAAACCAGCGGCTTTGCGGGTGTTGGCCGCGCGGGTCTCTCGCCCGTCCAGTGGCGCGCGCTGCTTCAAGCCCTGATCTGGCAGGAAAGCCGCTTCACCATCGGTGCGCGGTCACCGGTCGGAGCCTTCGGCCTCACCCAGATCATGCCGGGCACCGCCAGCGATCTCGGCATCAACCCGGAATACTACGACAGCCCCTACCTTCAGGTACATGGCGGCGCGCGCTATCTCGCGACCCAACTCAACACCTTCGATGGCAATATCATCAATGCGCTCGCGGCCTACAACGCGGGACCCGGTCGGGTGTTCGAATATGGTGGCGTGCCGCCCTTTGCCGAAACCCAGCATTACGTTCAGGTCATTCCCGAACGCTACAATCTCTACCTGAGCCGTATCGGCGGGATCGAAGCGCTCGGCACGATTGATCCGGCACTTCTCGCCAATGCGAACCTCTCAATCACCGGGCACGGCGCGGCCTTCTATGGCAACAATTCCCCTGCGGCGATTAGGCAGGCCGCCTTCCGTATTGCGAACATCGTCGAGCGGATTTCCGAAACCGAGGACGTGCAGGAGAGCGTCGCGCTCAACACCTATGCCCGCGCCGAACTGGTGCGTCTCGTGGCCGCCCGCATCCGGCTTCAGGCCGCCCGCACCCGCGTGCTCTCCGCCGAAGAGCTGGCCCAGGCCAGCGCCCGCATGGCCGAAGGCGCGTTCATGGATTTTACGATCAGGGAGATTGAATGATGAGACGGAAGTTTCTGAGAGCGGCCTTGGCCACAACGCTTGGAATTGGCCTGCATCTGGGAGCCCTCTCCCCTGCCGCAGCGCAGGGCGTGCCCGTCGTCGATACCCAGAACATCGCGCAAAACATCCAGCAGCTCCGGCAGATGATCGAGGACGAGATTCTGCAAAACGAGCAGCTGACGCAGCTCCGTGAACAGCTCGGCCTTCTCACGGATCAACTCGCGGAGCTGCAAAGAACCTACGAGGCCCTCACCCGCCTCGCCGAGCTTCCAGAAATCATCCGCACCGAGATGGAGGACGAGCTGAACGGCCTGCTCGATCAGGAATTCGGCGACATCCTCGCCACAATTGAAGCCATCAAGACCGGAGACTTCTCTGGCCTTTCCGGCTCCGGCGCGGGCGAGATCGAAACCCAAATGGACCGGGTGTTGGCCGATCTCGGATTTGACGATGACACGCTTTCGGAAATGGCCACCAGCGGCAATCCCGGGGCCAACCGCGTGGCGACGCAGGCCACCACCGGCGCGCTCGTCTCGGCCGCAGCCCAGAACAGCTATGAAGATGCCGGCCAATCGCTCGAGCGGGTAGACCGCCTCGTCGGGCTCATCGACGACATGGACGAACTCAAGGAAAGCATCGATCTCAACACGCGCGTGACCGCGGAGCTCGCCATTGCGCTGGTCGCCATGTGGCAGCTCGAAGCGGTGCAGACGGTGGGTGACGGCACCGGCGGAGTGATCGATGCTGCGACCATCGCCGAGGAGCAGCGCTTCATGGATTTCACCCTGCCGGACCTGCGGGCTGACTGATCGTGAGGGAATGAGAGGTGGCTACTGAACAGGAAATCATCGAAGAAGAGCTAGTCTATGGCGCCCTGCGCCGCGAACGGCTCTGGCAGCGCCTTGGGCTCATCGGCCTTATCTTCGGCATTCTCGGATGCCTGAGTGCGGCGGCTGTCGCAATTCTCGATGTCGATCCACCCCCCGTGGTCGTGCCCTATGATCCCGAGACGGGCTTCGCGCTTCCCGAGGCTTCGGTGGGCGCGACATCTATCACAGCCAACCAGGCGGTCATCGAGGCGGAAGTCTTCCGCTATGTGACCGACCGAGAGGTCTATAACCAGCTCGACAACGATCTGCGCATCCGCAGCGTTTTGCGCCGATCGGACGGGGCTGCAGAGGGCGGGTTGCGCCAAATCTGGAACAGCGCCAACGAGAACTACCCGCCAACGGTTTATGGCCCCAATGCCCGGCTCGACGTGGAGATCCTCAGCATCAACCGGATCGGAACCAACCGCGCCACCGTCCGCCTGCGCAAGCGCCTGACATCTATCAACGGCGTCCAAACCGGGCTTTTCACCGCCACGCTTCTCTTCGAGTTTCGCCCCGAGACCCGCCGCTCCATCGATGAGGTCTGGACCAACCCCTTCGGCTTCACGGTCCTCGAATATTCCATCCGCTCCGACAGATTGGAGAACTGACGTTGTTGCTTATGAGATCGCTTGTTTTTGTCATTGCTCTGTTGCCCGGCCTCGCCTTCGCGGAAGCCATCCCGCGCGGCGGTCCCAATGACAACCGCGTGCGGCTGGCCACCTACCAGGAAGGTCAGGTCTATCGTCTCAACGTCTCGCTCACCCATGTCACCACCATCGAGTTCGGCGAGGGCGAAAGCATCCGCTCGATCATCGCCGGCGACACAGAGGGCTTCGAGATCGACGGCGTGCCGGGTGGGCAGGCCTTCGCGATCAAGCCCGTCGCGCGCGGTGTCCATACCAACGTGACCGTCTATACCAACCGCCGCAGCTATTACTTCAACGTCCAGGAGACCCGCAGCCCCACCTTCTACGTGGTCCAGTTCCGCTATCCCGAAGACAATGTACGGGCCACGCGTGCCATCGCAGCGCAAGCGCCGAACTACAATTACGGTGCCAGCGCGCGCACCGAGTTCACCCCGACTCGCGTCTGGGATGATGGGACGTTTACGTACTTCGAATTCCCACGGAATGCGCCGGTGCCCGCGATCTTCCGCTACGCGAATGGCCGAGAACGGACGGTCAACACCCAAGCGACCGAGGACGGCGTGATCCGGGTCTCCGGGGTGAACAGGCAATGGGTCCTGCGGATCGGGGACGAGGTGGTCTGTATAGAGGCCACACCGCCTGCGGGGGTGGGATCATGAGCGATACCGGAAACGCGGACCTTGAAAAGCGCCTCGCCGCCCTCGAGCAAGGCAAAGGCGCGAGCTCACCCCCTGCCCCACGGCGCTCGCCGCTGCTCGCATTGGTCGTCGTCCTCGTGATCGGTGCGGGAGGGGCATTGCTCTATCTCCTCTCCCAGCCCAAGGAAGAAGAAGCCCTGCCCACGGCCACGCCCGACGTGTTCCAAAACGAAGGCGACGGCTTCGGCGCCATCGAAACCCTCTCACCACCCGAACCCGAGGTAGTTCTGGTCGCGCCGAAACCGGTGGAACCGAACGCCGAGCTTTTGGCGCAACTCGCCGCCCTTCAGGCCCAGATCGAGGAATTGCGCAACGCCCCCGAACCGGTGGTCGAGGAAGACACGGCTGCCGCCGAAGCCATCGATGCGCTGACCGCTCAGATCGCGGCGCTGCAAGCCGCCTCGGAAGCCGCACAGCAACGATTCCAGGACGAGCTGACGGCGCGGGATCGCAGCCTTGAGCAACTCCGGATGGATCTGGAACTGGCCCAACTCGAGGCCAGCCGACCGCAACCCGCGCCAGTGGGCCCCACGGAAGATGAACTGCGCGCACGCGAGCAAGAGCGACTGCGCCGCGAGGAAGAAGCCCGGCGCATGGCCGAGCTGGAGCGCCGCGCCGCGGAGGAACGCGCCTTCCAGGAGCGGCGCATCGCCTCTCCCACCATCGCTTTTGGCGGTGCCTCCGGAGCGAATGAAACGGCTCTGACCGAACGCACCTTCGGCGAGGTGACGGATTTCGTGCTGAACGGGGCGTTGCCCTCCACCGTGACGCAGGCCGAGGTGATCGCCAATCCCTCCAACACCATCATCCAGGGCACCATGATCCAGGCCGTCATGGAAACTGCCCTTGACAGCTCCCTGCCCGGCCAGACCCGTGCCGTAGTGTCCGAGGATGTCTACAGCGTCGATGGCGTGCGCCTCTTGATCCCCCGCGGATCCCGTCTCATCGGGCGCTACCGCACCGGCGTCGATATCGCGCAGCGCCGCGTGACTATCGCTTGGGACCGGATCATCCTGCCCGCGGGCCAGACCGTCCAGATCAGCTCCTTCGGGGGCGATGAACTGGGTCGTTCCGGTGTCACAGGTTTCGTGGACACGCGCTTTGCCGAGCGTTTCGGGTCGGCCGCCCTGATCTCGCTGATTTCCGCCGCGCCAAGTGCCGCCGCCTCCGAGGTCCAGGATGAGACTGCCGCCGACGTTCTCGAAGACGTTGGTGATGATCTGGCAGATGCGACGGACAGCGTCATAGGCGATTACCTCTCCATCGGCCCCGTCATCTACGTCGACCAGGGCGCGCGCGTCACCGTCATGGTCGACCGCGATCTGGAGATATTCTGACCCATGTCACTGAGCTATCTCGAAACCTCGCTCGACCGGATCGAAGCCGCCGCCCGCGACGATGTCATCGAGATTTGCATCAATCCCGACGGGACCTGCTGGGGCGAATTCCAGGGAGATCACTTCATGCGCGCACTGGACCAGAGGCTGACGGGCGTTCAGGTCAGGGACCTTGGCAACCAGATCGCCTCCTCGGCCAATACCACGATGAGCAAGGACCGCCCCATCGTCTCGGTCTCGATCACCTATAAGGGGCGCCCGATCCGCGCACAGGTCATCACCCCGCCCGCCGTGCTCTCGGCCATGTCGATCAGCCTGCGGTTCTTCTCAAGCCTGCCACTCGAGGGCATTGCGCTCGATTTCCTCTACGGCAAGGAACGCAAGCTCGAAGACCTGCGCGTCGAAAAAAAGCGCGCCTTGCGCGCCGTGGTGGCCGCGGGTTTGATCGATGATGCGCTCGCCTTCTGCGTCGAGAACAAACTCAACATGATCGTCTCGGGTGGCACCTCCACCGGCAAGACCGTAGCCGCACGCAAGATCCTCTCTCACGTACCGGCCGAGGAACGCATCGTGACCATCGAAGAAGCCGCCGAGCTTCTGCCGACCCAGCCAAATGCCGTGACCCTCATCGCCAATCGCGACGCAGAATTCCAGACCGCCGATGTGCTTCTCACCGCCACGCTGCGCATGCGCCCCGACCGGATCATCCTGGGTGAGGTGCGCGGCAAGGAGGCCATGACCTTCCTCGAGGCGATCAACACCGGCCATGGCGGATCCATGACAACCCTCCATGCCGAAACCCCGCAACTCGCCGTACAGCGACTGGCGATCGCGGCGCTCAAGACCGAGATTCCGATGACCTATGCGGACATGATCCAATACATCGAGAATTCCATCGATGTGATCATCCAGGCCGGTCGCCATGACGGCAAACGCGGCATCACCGAATTCTACCTGCCTGGCGCAACTGAGATTGGAGCTTCCCCATGAAGACCTTTGAATACGTTATCCTGTCCTTTCCCATGACCCGCAAAACCAGCCTTGCCGACATGCAAGCCAGCCTGAATGCCAAAGGTGCGGAAGGCTGGGAGGTGGTGTCGATCAGCTCCTCGGAATTCGCGAATGTTGGGCACACGGTCTTCCTGAAACGCGAAACGACCACCATCGGAGCCACGGCATGAGGCTGGCACGGCTAAGCGTTGCTTTGACCGGAGTGGCCCTGAGCCTACTGGCTGTCCCCGCCTTCGCCGAGCGCAATCTAGTGCCGACGCTCGATCGCAGCTTCAACGTCTGTCCGGACCGGCCCGCTGAGCCCAGCTGGATGCAAGGAATCCCCCTGCGCCAAGCCTATCAGCGCGTATTGGTCCAGGACATCTATCGCGCCCAAAACCTCGAGCGGATTGTCGGGTCCGGCAGCTGCGATTGCGAGACCCGGTTCCCATCTTGGGACGCAGCTGAGGCGGTGTTTCGTGAGCGCCACGCCAGTGGCGAACGCTGGGAAATGCTGGAAGCTTCCGAAACCTACAATCGACGCGCCAACGACGTTCGCCTCGAGGCCAAAGCCATCTGCGACGCTGCGGGCAATTGGTAAGGCTGATCCCCGATGAGCGTCGTCACATATTTCGTTGAAACCTCCCAAGGCTATCTCGACACCGCGGCGGAAACCCAGTTCGGTTCCGTTGCAGCTACTGTCGGCACGCTTCTGGTGCTGGGAACAACATTGGTGGTGATCCTTGTGTTCCTCAACATGATCTACCAGTACAAGGCGATGGACGGGCGCACGGCATTCTGGCTCGCGGTCAAGATCGGACTGATCGGGATATTCGCGACTAACTGGGTGCAGTTCAACGCGCTCTCATCCGCCATCCTTGCCGGGATCGACAGCATTGCAGGGGCGCTCGTGGCCTCGGTCGGTGGTGGGACTCCCGGCCCTTCTGGTACCTTCGCCGAAGAATTCGACCGGTTGATCGCCGAGTTGGGGGACTATTTGAATGCCGCTGGTTCCGAGTTGAACTGGATGGCAGGGGCCATGCTCGACATTGTCGGGGTGCTGCTGCTTTCCATCCTCGGCGGGCTGGCCGCCTTCATTCTCGTGGCCTCGCGTTTGATGATCGCGCTTCTGATCGGGATCGCGCCGGTCATGATATTCCTGACACTCTTCGAGGTGACCAAAGACTACTTCGCGCGCTGGCTGTCGGCGCTGGTTTCCTTTGCGCTCTACCCCATCGTCGTCGCCGGCGTGTTCGCAACGATCACCGGCGTTTCCTCCGCACTCATCGGCGAGCTTGGCGATCCTGAAGGCGCCTCAAACATCGGCGCGCTCATTCCCTTCTTCATGATGGTGCTCATGGCCAAGGGCTTCATCATCGCCACGCCCTTCATCGTCCGCGCGATCTCCGGAAACATCATGATGCCCGCCCTCTCCGGTGGTCTCGGCGGCGGCTACAGCTTTGCCCGCGCCGCAATGGGCAGCCAGCAGGCCTACAATCGCTATCTGATCGGCGGTGCCAGTGGCGCGGAATATGCCGCCCTTAGAGCGCGGCAGTTCTTTGGTGTGCAGCAGATGCCAGTGCGGCAAGGCATGGGGCAGACCGGACAGGCAAGTGGCACTGGGTCACCTGGGGCAGGGTCTCAAATGCTGGCTCAACTGGCCCGGTTGGGAAGGCTGGGGCGGCGGTGACGGGCAAATGTGAAAAACCCTCCAAAACCGCAAAGGTATCGCTGGTGATCTGCCACGGGCTGTATGCATATCCAAAGGTTTGACTATATTAAAATAGGATTGCCAGCAAGAACGACTGCTTACCGCCTGACTTTTATTAGAATCCTCTACGCCTTCGATAACCACGCTGGGTGGGTTCTGCGAACTGAACCACTGGCAGCGGCCTCCCTTCACAAATCAACCTAGCGAACTCCACCTTTGGGAAGTCGAAGAGATAGCGGCTTCTGCCTTGTGCGGCGTATGCCTCCGGTGGAGGCCGTCTGACGGGGTTTCAGCGTCGGTGCTAAGTCCGACCTTATGGCCGACCATAAGTTCAGACCCGAGATTGAAGTCCTCTCTGCCGCGGATGCGCCGCGCCGTCGTCACTGGAGCGATGGCGACAAGATCGCGATCGTGAAGGAGAGCTTCCTGGGGCATCGCCAGGTGACAGCCACGGCGCGGCGGCATGGCGTATCTCGCTCTCTGCTGACGATATGGCGGCGCCAGTATCGCGCTGGCGAACTTGGCGCCGAGACACCGCCTTCCTTCATCCCGCTGGCTGTTTCGCCGCCCATGGCACCTCCGACCGTGCCCGCGACCGCACGGGAGGCGCCACGCAGCACGCCTGATGTCCAGCTCGAGATCGTGCTGAGGAACGGGCGACGGCTTCTCGTCCCTTCGTCGGTGGAGCCAGAGGTTTTGGCGCGGCTGCTGCCGGCCCTGGAAAGCCGATGATCGCCTTCCCGGCGGGGGTGCGCGTATGGATTGCCGGTGGGGTCACCGACATGCGGCGAGGGATGAACACCTTGGCGCTGACAGTGCAGCAGGGTTTGGGACGTGATCCGCATGCGGGCGAGATTTTCTGCTTCCGCGGGCGCAAGGGCGACCTGGTAAAGTTGCTTTGGTACGACGGTGTCGGCATGTCGCTTTATACCAAGCGGTTGGAGGCCGGGAAGTTCATCTGGCCGACCAGCGGAAGTGGTGAAGCGGTGCAGATATCCGCAGCCCAGCTCGGCTATCTCTTGGAGGGGATCGACTGGCGCAATCCGCGCTGGACGCAACGCCCTGCAAAGGCGGGATAAATTGGCTTCTCCAGCCTTATTCTTATGGGCTTTCCGATGCCTGCATGGTAGGTCTCGGCCATGTCAGATGCCGCTTCCGAGATCACCAGATTGCGCGCCGCGCTTGCGGCCTCGGAGGCCCGTGCCGAGGCCGCAGAGAGCGAGCTGGCGCAGACCCGGGCGGTGGTCTCGACCTCGGAAGCGATGATCAGGCATCTCCGGCTTGAGATCGCCAAGCTCCGGCGCGAGCAATATGGCCACAGCTCCGAGCGCCGCGCCCGCCTGATCGACCAGATGGAATTGCAGCTTGAGGAACTCGAGGCCGCAGCCACTGAAGACGAGATCGCCGCCGAGAAGGTAGTGAAGACCACGTCCGTCGCGGGGTTCGAGCGTCGCCGCCCGGCCCGCAAACCCTTCCCGGAGCATCTGCCGCGCGAGCGCGTGGTGATTTCGGCGCCCACGGCCTGTTCCTGCTGTGGCTCGGATCGCATCGTGAAGATGGGCGAGGATATCACCGAGACGCTGGAGGTCATTCCCCGGCAGTGGAAGGTGATCCAGACGGTCCGCGAGAAGTTCACCTGCCGGGCATGCGAGAAGATCAGCCAGCCGCCAGCGCCGTTCCATCCCACGCCCCGTGGCTGGGCTGGGCCCAACCTGCTGGCGATGATCCTGTTCGAGAAGTTCGGCCAGCATCAGCCGCTGAACAGGCAAGTCGAGCGCTACGCCAAGGAAGGTGTCGAGGTCAGCCTGTCCACCCTGGCTGACCAGGTCGGCGCCTGCACCGTTGCGCTGGAGCCGATTCATGCGCTGATCAGGGCCCATGTCCTGGCCGCCGAGCGGCTGCACGGCGACGACACCACGGTGCCGCTCTTGGCCCGGGGCGGCACGAAGACCGCGCGGCTCTGGACCTATGTCCGCGACGACCGGCCCTTCGCGGGCGGTGCGCCGCCGGCCGCGCTGTTCTACTTCTCGCGCGATCGGGAGATGGCTCACCCGAACCGGCATCTCGCCGGGTGGCGGGGCATCCTTCAAGCCGATGCCTATGGCGGTTACAACGACCTCTATCGCGGCGATCGTGATCCCGGTCCGGCCGGAAGCGCGCTCTGCTGGAGCCATGCCCGGCGGAAGTTCTTCGAGCTTGCCGACATCAAGGGCAATGTCCGCAAGGGCAAGTCCGCCCACGATATATCTCCTGTCGCACTGGAGGCGGTGGCAAGGATCGATGCGATCTTCGACATCGAACGCCAGATCAACGGCCATGATGCCACGTTCCGGCTCGAGGCCAGGCACCGGTTGTCCTGTCCCTTGGTTGAGGCATTGCACGCTTGGCTGCGCGCCGAGCAGGGCACGATGTCGAAGCACAATCCTGTCGCCAAGGCGATCAATTACATGTTCAAGAAAGACCGATGGGAGGCCTTCACGCGCTTCCTCGAGGATGGGCGGGTCTGCTTGACGAACAACGCGGCCGAGAGAGCACTCCGCGGTGTGGCCCTTGGCCGGAAGTCATGGCTCTTCGCCGGCTCCGAGCGCGGCGGTGACCGCGCCGCCTTCATGTATTCGCTGATCGTCACTGCGAAGATGAACGATGTCGACCCTCAGGCCTGGCTCGGCGACGTCCTCGCCCGGCTGCCTGGCACGACAGCCTCCCGGGTGCCGGATCTCCTGCCTTGGAATTGGTCCCCGACACGGCAAAGGATCGCCGCATGACCCTGATCGCCCGCCTCCGGATCATCTTGAACGACGTCGAGCCAATGCCGATGCGCCACATCGAGGTGCCGCTGAAGATCAGGCTCGACCGGCTGCATGAGGTCATCCAAGCGGCCATGGGCTGGACCGACACCCATCTCTACGAGTTCCGGGTGGGGGATGCCGGTTGGGGCATGCCCGACCCGGACGGGTTCTACGACGGCCCCATGGACGCGAAGAAAATGACTTTGGAAAAGCTGCTCGACCAGACCGCCACCAGGACGATCCAGTATGTCTACGACTTCGGTGATGACTGGGACCACAGCATCCGGATCGAGCGGGTGGGCGAGGCCACTCAGGGCGTGACCTATCCGCGGCTTCTGAAGGCCGCGGGGGCCTGTCCACCGGAGGACGTCGGCGGCGCCTGGGGCTACGAAGAGTTCCTCGAAGCCCTCGCCGATCCCGATCACGAGCAGCACGAGGACATGGTCCACTGGTCGGGCGGGGACTTCGACGCCGAGGATGCCGGGGCCGGCACCATCATCGAACGCTTCGAGCGGCTGGCGAAGAAATGGGCCCCGCGGCCTCGCAAACCCAAAACTACGATCTGAGTGACGCCAGCGACCGCGGCCTACGCCGGATGGTTACTGTGCGGCTGTCAGCAAGCATAGATTTTCGCCGCCAAAGTCAAATCCGACAATCTTGCCCAATGATCCCCATTCTTTGAGAAGCCGTGTTTCCTCGCAATAAACGGTGTAGATATCTACGCCGTCGAACCGTTCCGGATAGTTTTCTGACAGCATCCGTTCATATTGGGTCAGATCAGTTGGGCGGCGGGTTCCATCGATAATCCAAATCACTTGACCGTAGAAATCTGTGCGCTTTCTTACCTCATCCGACTTGATAGCAGAGTGCTGGAACTCGATCACAAGGTCATAGGGTGTTTTGATATCCGCAATATGAAGCTCGCCAGTTTCATCGCGAGCTGGCACCTCTTGCCAGTCGGTAAAAAACCGGTTCTTCCAGTCGCGATGCCACTCGGTTTCGTTTTCCCACCAATGATCACAATGATGGCGGCCTTTGTGCGCCCAATGCCAGACCTTCTTGGTACCGCATCGAGCTAGCATGGCGGCATTGCAGCCTGGGCAGTAGCCCAAGGCACCAGGCGTCGCCTCAACTCGTTGACCATTCAAAAGTGCAAAACGCATTCCGATCACGCCTAGTTCAAATCTGACTTTACGTTCTGGTACAACGTCACTAACTCGGCCATGCCCATGTCTAAGATTGGCTCATACATAAAGGAATTGAGATGTATGTTTGCTGGCGTGATTAGATTGACCCGGCGTAGAAGGCCTATTTTTTCAGCTTCGTTATTAAACAAGTCTTTGAATTTCTGAAATATTTTCCCTGTTTGTTTATTCGAAACATCATATTCAGCCTCCGCAGAACGGATCTTTGCGACCATGTATCGCTCGGCTCGCATTCTGATCGCGATTGACAGAGCGATCTTGTGCTCAAGATTGATGCCATCGGCAACTTTTTCACACTCATCGGCGGTCGCGAAAAGATGCTCAATAACTGGCTGCGTCAGATCAACATCGGGGAATGTACACCCGGCCAAATGCCGTTCGAACACGTCCTTGTAATCCTCGATGGTGAGGGCTTCCGTTTCATCTTTGAAGTGGAGCATCCTGGTAAGCTGCAGGTAGTCAGCATTAGGATTCCCATCGGCATCTTTGGGGCCAAGCGTGTATTCGATTAAATTACGTAAGAACGGTATATAGGCAATTAGAACTGACGGTTCGGCCAACCTGCCTTGCCACTTACGAAACGGACTCTGGATGTCCGTCCGCTCGAATGGCTCAAGCTTGATCCCGTCATCAGATCGAAACGCCAGCCGACACTGATGTGCTGGACAGATATCTCTGCTTGAAACTGTTCGAAGGAAATCGAAGTTGTGAGTCAGAACGATGGCAAGGAAATTAGTGTCTTCGGTCTTGGTCACATCCTCTAAGAAATCAATGATCGCGAACTTGTTTTTGTAGTCAAACGAGTCAGAAATGTCGTCAAAGACAAAGAGGGTCTTGGTGCGGTTCTTCCATCGCACGAACACCTCATACATGATATCAAGGATGTAGAGTGCGCGACTTTCACCTGTGCTTAGCGCTCGGAGCAGCTCTTGCTTTTCGGATGAAGCGTAACGCCTCTCTTCACCTGAATCTTTGATGATGAAAGCAATCGAAGGAGCACTTCCTTTGAGGATCGCATCGGCCTTATTTTCAACGGAAAGTTCAAACGGCAGGTAGAGAAAGCGACGATTGAAGTCTGCCACTACAGCGTCCCAATCACCTCTGCTGCTGTCCGCGTCTGCGATGATTTCAGCGAGAGCACTTTGACCAGCTCGATACTCGGATACGAGCGCTTTGTATTCATCAAGTGCAGCCCGAAGATATTGCATCCAAAGGTCACGTTTCAGGCCCTCCCGGTCGTTGAGCATGGGCAGAAGGTGTTTGTTATCTGTGATATAATCTCGGAAAGCCTGCAGCTCCTTGTTTTTGAGCTTTGAATTGAATGTGTCAAATTTCTTCGCCACCGCCTTATCGTTCAAGACGCGAAGCTTCTCCTCTTCGATTCGCTCGCGAAGAGATTGGTCCGATGAAACCTCTTCCTTCTGATCCGTTTTTTCATCCGCCAAGCTGATGCTGTGTCCAGCGTTAAAAAAGTTGTTCGCTTCGAGCTGCTGCTGAACCTGGGCGACATTGTGATACTGAAAATCCCTTCGAAGGATTGGCGATTGTTCGGTTATCTCGTCATACTTTTGCGCAAAGTCTTCGACCGCAGCCGCCACATCTTCACTGGCAAGGAATTGCTGAACTTTTGGGTCATACAGGATTCTGTAGTCGGCTTTGCCGAGGTCCGATTGATGAAGTTCGTTGAGCTCGTCCTCAATCGCAGAAAGTGCCTCATAGTAGCTGCGGCCAAATACATCCTCTATAATCGGGTCTAAGTTTTCCCGTGATCTTTCTCCAAACCCCGCAGCGTTCCTGAGAGCTTTGTCCAAAGCCTTCTTTGCTTCGCCAATCGACTGATGGATTCCCTCGTACTTCGCTCTGAGTTCGGCGTTCGCAAGAAGAGTGGACACCTGACTTGAAGAGAATTTGTCATCGTAGGATTTAACGACGAAAATTTCCTCTTTCTTAATGGCTTCGCCATTCAGGGTGATCTCACAAGTAGGTTCGCGATTCGGGAAGTGCAGGTCCTTCGGCGAATTGCCTTCCGAAAGGTCCATCATTGTCTTCGCAAGCGATGTTTTCATAACACCGTTTGGAGCGTAGATCGCGTAGCCTTTGTGCTTAAACTCCAGCTCTGCCTCGAGTTTTCCAATTCCATAGCAATATCTTAAATTTATGTTCAGCTTATCAGCCACGACATTCTCCAAATGATCTCTGCGCCCCAAAAGGCCATTGCATTTGGCCCTAGCGGCTCAGAGCATGCAAGGAAACAACCTCTGCTTCCCACCGCTCATGCCTGAATTATCCTTTCAACCAACGTTGGAAGAATTTGAGGAACAAGCTTCGAACTGGCTGCATCCAACTCCAAGAGCGGCTTCGACAGGTACGGATGAAACTTCTCAGACATGAAGTTACCTGCTCCCGCGAACAGATCAACGAGTTCGCCAGATCGAATATCTGCCAGCACTGAGCGTAGATCTGGTGTTTCGTCCCCGGTCTGCACCATCAGAAACCCGTCATGCTGTTCGACCAAGAACCCCATACTTCTGAGCGCTAGCGCCAAGGTTGACGTCTTAACCGTCCCAGCCCGGGTTGCAATGATCGATGCATGCTCGCCAAGACTGTGGATGTTCTTGGTCCGGAACCCGAGTCGCTCATAGTGGGCGCGCGCTTCGTCAAGCATCGCTAGCGAAACGGGCTCCATGTAGGGTGGACTGATATCCCCCTCCAGCACGGTGAACATCCGGTCTATCACCTCGTCATGAATGTCCCCCGCATCTCCGCCGAAGACAGGAGGCACACCGGCCTTCGCGGGTTTGACCACGATGACCTTTTCAAGATCATGGATCTCTTGAACCACCCAACGCCGCCCAGAAAATATCAGCAGCATCCCAGGCGCAAGAACATTGTCGATCGGCAGGGTTCCAAGATCCCGCCCCTCTGCAACCAAACGGAATTCCTCAGGTGTCTGGAACACCGCATAGAAGCTGTAATGCTCAACCAGCTTTTCGCCTGTCGGTCCCAGAAGTAACAGCCCGCTCCCGGACTGTTCGATCAAGCCGGTTTCTGGATGTCCAATTGCACGCAACACATCTGCGAAGACTCCGGTCGTGACCTTTCGGAAGGGGCCTTCGCGGCAGAGCACGTTGTATACCACACTTGCGGACGCACCGCCGCGCTGCGCGATGACTGACAGTATCTGATGGACGAGCGTCGAAAGATGAAGCGCCTGCGGTTTTGGTGGTTCGCACCAGCCTTCAAGCAACAGGTCTATCATCGCGATGGACCTAATCAGGCCGAGGCGAAGACGATCCACGAAACTGCTCTCCGGCGTCAATTTGGCTTCGACAGCGTACTGCCTGAGAATGGCCGGTTGTCCTTCACGCCGGCCTGACCGGCCAAGCCGTTGTCGCAAAGCCGCAACGCTGAATGGCGCACCGATTTGAGCCACGCAGGTCACGTCACCGATGTCGATTCCAAGCTCAAGCGTTGACGTGCATACTGCGGTTGTCGGTCTCGCAGGGTCCTTCAAGCGCCGCTCAACGAAGTCACGGTGTTCTCGGGAGAGGCTCGCGTGGTGGGGATAGAATTCCTGTGGCAGGTGCTCCCGTTCGCAAAGCTCCCGCAACCGATCTGCGTAAATCTCGACCCGTTGGCGCGCCCCGGCGAAGACCAGGTTGTCACTGCCTCGAAGATGCTTGAACAGATGGGCTGCTATGGCGTCAGTTGCGGATGGACTATTGTCATCTTCATCGCCTGAGAGGTAGCCGCGAAGCTGAAGCTTCAATTCAGCTTCGCCGCCATTTGCTTCGATCAGCTGGACAGAGCTTGCTGCGTCAGGGCGAAGATAGGCCTTGGCGAGGTCCATGTCCCCCAGCGTCGCTGACAGACCTATCCGACGGACTGGGCGCTTTATCGCAAGCTCGAGCCTTGTGAGCAGTGAACGAAGCTGAACACCGCGTTCGCTGTCCAGGACTGTGTGCAGTTCGTCGATAACGACCGCCCGCGTGGCCCCAAACAGGCGAGGGATTTCCAAACCGCGACGAATTAAAAGCGCCTCAAGGGACTCTGGGGTTATCAGCAGGATCCCTTTCGGAGATTTCAACGCCCGCGTCTTGACGGATTGCGAGACATCCCCGTGCCAGGGAATAACCGGAAGCTCTGCTTCTTGGCACATGCCCTCCAGCCGCATGGCCTGGTCCGTGATCAAGGCTTTCAGCGGACCGATGTAGAGCAGGTCGAAGCCGGTGCCGTCGGACGGCTCGTCAAGCACCTGTGAAATCAACGGCAGGAACGCCGCCTCGGTCTTTCCGCCCGCCGTGGACGCCGCAACGATCAAATCGGTATTGGTCTCGCAGATCGTCCGGATGGATCGCGCCTGGATGTCGCGAAGTTCGCGCCATCCTTGCTGGCGTATCCATTTCTGCACAGGTCTCGCCAGTTTGTCGAACGCACTGCTCATCGGCGTCAGAGCTTGAAGCTGATCAGATCATCGTCACCGGGGTCTTGGGCACCAGTCGACTCGTCTACCTCGGTCATGTCTTCGCCGAGGTCTTCGGAGACTTCGATCTTTTCGATCAGATCGCTCCACTCGACACCGGGGTTTTGCTCGAGCACGGAAAGCAGGTTCACGAAGGCCGTCACCGTATTGCGCGGGGTGCGGAAGTAAGCTTCACCGATCCGGTCCGAGCAATGCGCCATGAATGCCTCGAGTGCGGCGTCCGGCAGAACACTGGCATCGTCCTGCATGATCCGCCGGACATTGGCCAGAAGTACGAAAAGGTCTTCAGGGGTCAGGCTGGCGAGCCGGACAACCGGTCCTGAAAGGTCGACCAATCCGTCTCGCGCGAAGGTATTTTCGGCCAAACGCGACTGAAGGGCTTCGTAGCTATAGAGCCCACGACGGGTGTTCATCAGAAACTCCGGGGTTCCACCCATGAGAAATCCGAGGTTCTCGGCGCTACCCTGCAGCACATCGTTCAGGATCCGGAGGATCTGTTCATAGTTTGCATTGCGGGCCTGCGACGAGGTGAGCTTGTAGAGGTTCACCATCTCGTCGAGGCCGACGAGCAAGCCTTTGTAACCGGCCTCGCACACAAATGCCGACATAAGCTTCAGATGGTCATAGACACTGGCGTCGTCGATGATCGTTCGCACACCAAGCGCTTTGCGCGCGTCGGTGCGTGTCGCGAACTCGCCGCGCAGCCATCTCAGGGCTGCGGATTTCAACTCGTCGTCGCCGGTCTCATGGCCTTCCCAATATCGACGGATGACTTCGGCGAACTCAAACCCTCCGGTAAGTTCTTCAAAGTGGCCAAGGCGTTCACGAATGACGGTCCCAGTGGGCAAATCCCGTTCTTCAGCATCTCGGTGAGCTTGGCTGACAAACCGTTCCACCACGCTGGCCAATGCCCCGCCATCGGGCTTTGTCCGCGTCGAGAGGTTTCGGGCCATCTCCGCATAAAGCCCCCGAGCTTGTCCGCCGGTCGCGTGAATGCGGCGATCCGGCGCCAGATCCGCGAACATCACGACCAGGCCTTTCTCCAAGGCCACGAGGCGAATCAGGTTCATGAAGAACGTCTTGCCCGATCCGTATTCCCCGATGATGAACCGGATCGCCGATCCGCCATCTGATATCCGGTCCATGTCCTTGACGAGCTCTTCAATCTCCCGGACGCGGCCAACCTGAATATGGCGCAAACCGAGCTTGGGCACGACCCCGGCCCGAAGCGCCTGTACGATTGCATCGCGTTCACGTGGTTTCAACTTAGACATCCCTGCCCTCCGCACTCATCTTTTCTTTTACCGCCTCCGCAATCTCCGGAGACACGTCATATCCATCATACTCGTCGAGAAGCGCTTCATCGTAGGTCTCAAAAGCCCATTCATTCACGACTTCCAGTGCCCCGGACGCCATCAAGCCATGCGAGGCGCAGATCGTCTCGAACTCCGTTTCAGACCAATGCTCACGAGTAACTAGTTCGAGGACAAGGGCGCCGTGTTTCGAGTCAAGCCCCGCCAGCTGGCTTTGGCTGGCGGGCCCGGACGCACCACTTTCTTCCTCTTCGACGTCGAAAATCTGCCCAAGGACAGACGACACGCGCTCAGTGTCCGAACGGATTGCTGCGATCCGCGACGCGTCGAGTTTGGGTCCGCTGGCTTTTTCAAGCTCGGGTATCGCTTCGCCCGGGCGACCTGGTTGCGACGCACGAACAGTGCGGGGACCATCCGAAACTTCGCCAGCATGCAGGTCCGAGTAGGCCAGCGCAGGATCAAGGCCCAAAGCCTTGTAGACTTTCTCGATGCTTGCGACTTCGTCGGAGTGAATAATGCCATCGGCATGTGCTGCACCAACCAGCGCTGCCCGCATGGCGGCCTGGTTGTCTTGGCCCACCTCCTTCAGTTTCCGTCGCAGAAGCGCCATGTCCGGTGGCACGGCTAGGAACCATTCAAGGTTTGCACGCAGCCTGCGGCGTTCCTGATCGCTGAGGGTCGCGGCAGAAACCTGATCTTCCAACGCCCTGCGTTCAGGCTCCGCGATGCGACCATCCGCATGGGCGACGAACGACCCAAGTGCCAATTCGATCAAGGCGCTTCGATAGCTGTCGGAAACTTCCTCCAGTCTTTCGATGGGTTCACCCAGACTAAAAAGCACAACGGGCTCCTCCGCCTTGGGCGACCGGAGAGCAAACCGAGGGTCGGGTGCCAGACCGAAACCGAGGCGCGCGAGCGCGTCGGCGGCTCCAGTCATTTGCCGTTTCCCGATCTTCTCGTTCGTTTCTCCCTCCAGACGCCCGATCACCTCCTCAAGCGGCACCAATCCCCCCCGATCGACAATATCGCTTGCCCAAGATTTCAAGTGGTCCATTTCCTCTGATGGGAAGGCATCCCACAGTTCAGAAGGCAGCAAGGCATGCGCTTCAACGCTTCCGCGACCATCAGGATTTCGGCCCAAGAAGCGACTGAGCTTGTCGAGATCGTTCATCACCTCGTCAGCCAACTCCTGGGCAATCTCGACCGGTTTGCGCAGGCCGGAAATATCCGGGACCGGCTTGCCATCAACGGTTGGGTTGGCAGACCCCTGAAACTCGCTGGAGGCGGCGCGATAGGATGCCGTGAGTGATTTCCGGGGTTTTGTCACTTTGAGCCCATCAGGAAAACGCCGATCAAACCGCATACGGAAAAGAGCGGCGAACTCGTCACGGCACCGCGTCGCGGGAGTTCTCAGATTTGTTTCCGGATGGCAGATGAACCAACTCAGCAACCAGTCAGCCGTCAGGTTCTCGCCTTTGTCGATCTGGGCTCCGATTGCGTATTTGAGTGAGAACGGAAGTTCCCAGCCCTGCTTCTCGAAAATCGGCTCGATAGCGTCAAGGTCGGTTTCGGCAATCATTGCGATATCGAGGAACTCGCCCAAATACCGCCTGACGGAATGGTTATCAGGGTAGAGTGACTGCAGCCGCCGAACTTCCTGGACGATCTCCTTTGCATCTTCGTTCGACTGATCGACGAAGAAGCGACGCTCCAGCCCGTAGAAGTACAGGAACATGTAGCCGGGGTTATAGGAGGCGTCGCTTCGCCCAGTTGCCAACCACTCCAAGTAGGTTGCTCGACACTGGGGTGAGATATCCGAGTATCCGGGCCAATACGGCATGCCATCGCCAGCCTTGTCCCTGCCCGAGCGCGCGACCGGCAGGGATGGATCGATATAGGCTCGGCATTTGTCGCGATACCCGTAAGAGTTCAGCAAGGGAGGCGTGCCAACATAGACCATCCCGCCGATGTTGCGACCGGCGACGCTAGCTGTTTCGCTAGAGGGGACCCACCCGCTTTTCTTTGTTCGGGACGACCTGCTCGATGCAACTCGCCCAGATTGTTTTCTTTCAGCGGCTGCCGCAAGAGCTGGCGCCGCAGACTTTCCAGCGCGAACGATCTCAGCGTAGTCCTGCTTCGGTGGGGAATAGGCTTGAGTCGCAGCCGATGCTCTGGAAACATTGGCTTCGCGAGTTCGTTCGCGTTCACGCTCGACACGTTTTTCATATGCATTTGGAGGCGCTACCAGCGCTGAATTCGTTTCTGTTGTTTCCGAACTCTTTGCGCCGCCATTTGTAGCGGCAATTTTTCTAGATCGCCGCCTTTCTTGCCACCAAACCAAACAGATGGGCGCTCCCAATGCAAAAAGAACTTGGCTGCCGTCCGACCATGACTGCAATGCAAGTGCAATAATTAACAAAGCAGCAAAGAAATAAATCGCTAAAAAAAATGTAACGCGAAAAACCTTCCATACAAGACTCATCAATAAAATCTCCTAACTGGCCAGTTCGATCTCAAGAGAACGGCGCCCGCCTCTCAACCTCTAGGCGATTTTTCTCTGCTAGAACAATCGAATCCCCAGTGGGGGTGCACATTTCACCAGTTTTCGAAGAGGTCAGGCGTGTTCGTGTCACGCACTCGGCTCAAACCTTCGCCAACATGCAAACATGGGTGCTTGATCCTATACAATCCCTTCGCGCCCTCAAAATGAGCGCTGCCACCATTGGGCATACGGACCGTGACCACGTCTGCACCGCATATGGGGCACTGATGCCGGAAACTGCGCTGGCGCTTTGCATTCGAAGAAGACAGTAAGACCCAGCTTTCTCGAACGTCGGTAGTGCCACCATTTGGCAAGCGCCGCGAATGAGCTCGCCGTCGAAACCAACGAGGAACCATCAGACCACTCCCCTTTCCTCAATACTACTCCCAGACATCCCTTTTCTGACATAGAAGCCGTTTGGGATCGCCTCCTGGACGAGCGGTACATGCGAAATCAGACCCACCGCACGGTTCTGTCGGACGATAGAGTTGAGGACCTGTAGGACTTGGTCGAGCGTGCCGGACCCGTTTTCGGTGTCGAGGCTTCCAAACCCTTCGTCGATAAAAATCGTGTCGAGCCGGACCTTGCCGCTCGCCGCTTCGACCACGTCGGCAAGACCCAGTGCGAGAGCGAGTGCTGCAATGAACGTCTCGCCGCCTGAGAGTGTGCTTGTAGCGCGTGATTTCCCGGTGTGCGCGTCAAACACCTGTGTTCCAAGGCCTCGCTTACCTCGCCCTCCATTCTCCATCTCGCGCTCAAGACTATACTGATAGTGACCTGCCCCCCGCGAAATCCCTCACCGTAATGTAGAGTCTGCGCCAACTCTGAAGGAGCAGACACATGCGAAAGAGCCGTTTCACCGAGGCGCAGATCATCGGGATGATCAAGGAACAGGAAGCAGGGATGCCGACAGCGGAGGTATGCCGCAGGCACGGGCTGAGCACAGCGACATTCTACAAGCTCAAGTCCAAATATGGCGGGATGGAAGTGTCCGAGGCGGCAAGGCTGAAGGCCCTCGAAGACGAGAATGCTAAACTCAAACGCCTGTTGGCCGACACCATGCTCGACAACGTCGTGTTGAAAGACCTGCTGGGAAAGAACTGACGACATTGATCAAGCGGCGAGATGCGGTGACCTGCCACTGAACTTTCATCCAGCCACGACCGGAGCCCGGTTAGTGTTTACGCCGGTTGGCGCAGGTTGAGCAATCGCCCGGCGCGCGGAGCTTTCATCTCGCGCAGCGGGGCGGGCGATTGCGGTGGTCAGGGTCCGCGCGTAGGCAGCCGGGGTCTGGTAATCCAAGGCCGAATGGGGGCGCTCGGTGTTGTAGTCCGTAGCCCAGGCTGCGATCACGATCCGCGCATGGGCCAGATTGCGGAACATGGTCTCGTTGAGCAGCTCGTCGCGCATCCGGCCGTTGAAGCTTTCGACGAAACCGTTCTGCATCGGCTTGCCCGGCGCGATGTAGTGCCATTCGACCCGGTGCTCGGAACACCACCGCAGGATCGCGTTACTGGTCAGCTCCGTCCCATTATCGCTGACAATCATGCCGGGCTTGCCGCGGCGCTCGATCAGGGCCGTCAGTTCACGCGCGACACGGCGCCCTGAGATCGAGGTGTCCGGGATCGCCGCCAGGCATTCCCGGGTGACGTCGTCGACCACGTTGAGCACGCGGAAGCGCTGGCCGTTGGCGAACTGGTCATGGACGAAATCCAATGACCAACGGGCGTTCGGTCGCGCCTCGACCAGGATCGGTGCCCGCGTTCCGACCGCCTTGCGCCGCGCCTTCCGCTTGCGCACCGTCAGCCCTTCTTCGCGGTAGAGCCGATAGATCCGATTGATCCCCGAGGGCTCGCCCTCGCGGCGCAGCAGCACGAACAGGCGCCGGTAGCCGAACCGCCGACGCTCGTTGGCCAGGTCCCGCAACCGGCCGCGCAGAACCGTGTCCGGCGCGCGCTGAGATCGATAGCGGATCATCGTGCGATCCGCGCCGACGATGTGGCAGGCCCGCCGTTCCGACAGGCCATGCTCAGCCTGAAGATAGGCGACGACTTCGCGCTTCACCGCGGGCCCTACCACTTTTTTGAAACCAGATCCTTCATCGCCGCCAGATCCAGCATCTGTTCGGCCAGAAGCTTCTTCAACTTGGCGTTCTCATCCTCAAGCGCCTTCAGCCGCTTGGCCTCTGATACCGTCATGCCACCGAACTTGGCCTTCCAGTTGTAGAAGGTGCCTTCCGACATGCCGTGCTTGCGGCATAGATCGGCGCACTTCGCGCCGGCCTCATGCTCGGCCAGGATGCCGATGATCTGCTCGTCCGTGAATCTCGTTCGCTTCATTGTCCGTCCTCAGGTTGGGCCGGACTCTAATCGACGGTGGAGGAAAAATCCCGTGGCAGGTCAGCGGCGCTCCAGGTGATGCGGGATCATGACATCTCGCAGCGCCGGGCGTGCAGGCTGGTTGGTGTCGATCCCAAGACAGTCCGGCGAGAACGCCCGCCGGACTGCGCAGATATCCGCAAGGAGATGCAGGAGATCGCCGCCAAGCGGCGCAGGTTCGGTTACCGCCGGATTGGCGTCCTTTTGGAGCGCAAGGGCATGAGCATGAACCACAAAAAGCTCTACCGGATCTACCGCGAGGAAGGGCTGTCCGTGAAAAGGCGGCGCGGTCGCAAGCGAGCGTGTGGCACAAGAACCCCGATGCCATCGGCCGCGGGCGTCAACGCGCGCTGGTCGTTGGACTTTGTATCCGACAGCTTCGGTGCCTCGCGGAAGTTTCGGATCCTCGCCGTGATCGACGATTGCACGCGCGAATGCCTGTGCCTCGTGGCGGACACCAGCCTCTCCGGGGCAAGGGTTGCCCGGGAGCTCAGCGCCCTTATCCGGGTCTACGGCAAGCCCGGCTGCATTGTCAGCGATAACGGCACAGAGTTCACCAGTCGGGTGATCCTGAAATGGGCCGATGAGAATACCGTGCCGTGGCACTACATCGATCCGGGTAAGCCCCAGCAGAATGCGTTCATCGAAAGCTTCAACGGCAGCCTGCGGGACGAGTTGCTCAACGAGGAGATCTTCGACAGCCTGGACGACGCACGGAGAAAGCTGGCGCTCTGGCGCTACGACTACAATACCGACCGCCCGCATTCGTCCCTGGCCAACCAGACGCCGCAACAAGCGCGCCGGACGCTTGAGCAATTTGAGGGCTCCGCGCCCGGCGCGCTTGCGCAAGACGATGAAGCCGAATACCCAAATCCAACCTGCAGACTCTCGTTATGAATGAAGGACCGGCAGGGGGCAGGTCAATAGTTTGTCATTGGGCCGAAGCGTAAGTTTGCCGCTTCCAGAATCTGGTCGAACATCGCGCCTATCGCGAATGTCTCCAGGGTCAGTCTTTGCGAGTTCTGCCCGTTCACCAGCGCAGCTAGTCCGCGCAGCGGGCCTGATGCCGCTTCGGCTTCGTCAAGCTTGCGCAGCGTCTCTTCAATCCCCTTTCTAAGCCGATCCAAATGATCGACACGGGTCTGGGCGGCGATGCGTTCTTCGGTCACCCTGCCGAGTGCCTCAGCATGGGTCTGGTGCGTTTCCCGCAGCGCTTCGATGTCAGGCCGGGGCATGCCTTCAATCGCAGAGGTAGCATCTGTGACTGCATCAGACGCACTCTTGTGCTCACGCCGGTAGGTCTCGACCGTTTCTCTATCTTCATTGAGAGTTTCGATGGCTGACTTGAGAGACTGAAAGGCCTCTGCTGTGAGGCCAGCTCCAGCCAGTCTCGTCCGGAAGACCTCAACCGCCTTTTGATGGCGCGCCTTACAGTCCACGAGCGCCTTATTTGCGCTTTCAATATCCTTATCCGCGCCGAGTGCCATTTCGCGCGCGGATTTCAGCGCTTTGTCTGCCGCGATCCGCGCCGCCTGAAGTGACTCCAGCGACTCGGTCACCTTCTTCAGTGTGGCCGCGAGCGCCGTGACATCGCGCAGGTCCTCAGGCACCTCGGCAAGCTTGCCGTCGCGAGTCGCCTTGGCCTCAGTAGCCTTGTTCCGCCGCTCATCGAAGCTGTCCCGCAACTCATCGCGTTTCCGCTCCAGTTCCTCGACCTGCCGTCCCAGTTCCTCAATCCCGGCCTCCGCGGCAAGGATGTCGACCCGGGGACCAAGCGCTGCGAGTGCTGCGTCCTCACGACCGATCTGCGCCGCGATGACGTCCGCACGCGCCTCTGGCGGCTCAAGGGTGGACAAGCGTTTCCGTCGCTCGTCAAGCGTCGCTTGCACGCCGACCAGTGCTTCGCCGGCTTGCCGGGCTTCGCGATCGGCGGCCAGCCATGCTTCTCGTGACTCTCGGAATGCCTTGTCCAGGCCGGCACTACCGATCTCGCCAGTCGCCGGCGCAGGATGTTCGGTTGCGCCGCAGACCGGACATGGCGACCCTGCTTCCAATCTCGTCGCGAGGTGAAGCGCCTGTGCTGCCGCTAGATCCCGTTCGGCCGTCTCATAATCATCTCGCGCCTTCTCGGCCTTTCCGGTCGCAGCTTCCGACGTCCGCAGTTGTTCTGCGACAGCGTCCTGAGCCGTTGCGACATCCTGCAAAGCGCCCTCGTAGGACTTGGCTGCCAGATGGACTTGCCCGGGTTTTGTGGAGAGCGTTTAGCTCACTTCGCGGGCCTTTCGCTCAAAGGCGATCGGGCTCTGGAAGCCGAGCGATGAATGTCGCCTGACGGGGTTATAGAACCCGTCGATGTATCTGGCGATGGCGTTTTCAGCCTGCTGGCGGGATTGCCAGGCGATCGGCCAGATCAACTCGGACTTGATGGTCTTGAAGAAGGTTTCCACCATCGCGTTGTCGTAGCAGTTCCCGCGCCCGCTCATAGATATCAGGATACCCCTTTTTCGGAGTTCGGCCTGATAGTCGACGGAGCAGTATTGGCTACCGCGGTCGCTGTGATGCACCAGGCCTGCTGAGGGGTTGCGGTTCGCGATGGCGCGCCGCAGGGCCTCGACGGCGAGATCGCGCTTCAGGCGGTCACTCGTGGCCCAGCCGACGACCCGCCGAGAGTGGAGGTCGAGCACGACCGCGAGGTAGAGCCAGCCCTGTGCCGTCCAGATGTAGGAGATGTCAGCGCCCCATTTCTTGTCGGGCGCATCGGCACTGAAGTCCTGCGCGATCAGGTTCTGCGCAATTGGCCAGGCATGTTCGCTGTCCGTGGTCCGCTTGAACCGCCGTTTCTGCCTTGCCACGAGCCCATTCTCGCGCATCAGCCGCGCCGTGCGATGACGCCCGATCCGATGGCCTTCGTCGATCAGGTCGCGATGCATGCGTGGACTGCCATAGCTGCCGTTCGACAGGGCGAACACCGTGCGAATGTGGGCAAGATGGACCATGTCCTGCTTCTGGCGCTGGCAGGCCGGGCGGCCGCGCCAGGCGAAGAACCCGCTTTGGCTGATATCAAGGACCCGACACATGCGGCTGATGGGAAAGCTGGCCTTCTCCGCATCAATGAAGGCAAAGCTCATCGACTTGCGTCTTTCGCGAAGAAGGCTGCGGCTTTTTTTAGGATATCGCGCTCCTGCTTGAGAACTGCATTCTCACGGCGCAACCGTTTCAGCTCGGCATGCAGATCAACCGATGCCTCAACCGGATCAACGGTATCCCGCTCGCGACTGAGCCAGCGCGTCAGTGTCGAAAGGCCAATACCCAGATCTTCCGCAATCTCACGCCGCGTCCGGCCGCTGGTCAGCGCCAGACGCACCGCTTCGCGCCGAAACTCCGGAGTCGGTCTGTTTCCGTTTCCCATAGAACACCTCCTGGTTCCTCAGTTGGTGCTCTCCACTTTTTCCGGGCAAGTCCAGTTGTGCCTTTGCTGCCTGAAAAGCGTTGTCGGCGTCTCGCTGCTCTTTCAGCGCGGTTTCGACTGCCTTATTGCTATCGGCCGCTGCCTCGAGGATTCGACCATACCTCTCCAGTTCATCACTTCTCCGGCGCAGGGTTTCGACCTCATCGGCACGATCGTCCTCGCGCCGGAGCGCCTCTGCCGCCTTTTCTGCTTCTCTGGAAGCAAGCTCGCTGGCCTCGTCAGCCTTCTTGCGCGCACCCTCGGCTTCACCAACCTCACGTTCGGCATCCCCTACTCGTTCCTCGACATCGATCAGACCGCGTGCGCGCTCGGCTTGTCGGACCTGCTCAGAAAGCGTCTCGACATCGCCCTTCTGCGCCTCAAGTGCGCGAAGCCGTTCGTTCATCTTTTCGGCCGTCGCGAATTTTTCTTCGATCGCCTCCGCCTGACGCACTGCTTTCTCGGCAGCTTCCAGCGTCGCCTTCCCGGTTTCTTCGTTCGCGCGTAGCTCTGCGCATTTCCCAGTTGCGGCTTCGATGCCCGAAATCAGTGCATCAGTGCTTTCGAATCCTTCTGCGGCGAGCTGTCTGGCGCATAGCGCACGTTCATCCCGCACCTGCCGTTCAGCCTCATCGGCTGCCGACTTGAGATCGGCCATGAGCTTCTCGTACAGCGAGACATCGAAGAGTTCTCGCAGGATTTCGAGGCGCTCTTTCGTCTTGGCCGAAAGGAATTTCTCGAAGCGCCCTTGCGGCAGGAGGACGATCTGGCGAAATTGCTCGGAGCCATATCCAAGCATCTCAACAACAGCCGCGTCGACGTCGCGCACCTTCTTCTCGGCCAAGATCTTGCCCCGTGCCGCATCTGTGATTGCGTCCAGCGCCATTCCGGTCGCATCGAACAGGTAAGCTTCGTGTGCGCTCCGCGTCTCGCCTTCACCGCGTGCCTTGGGCCGCATCTGGTCGGGTCGGCGAAGCACAACATATCGCCGCTCACCAATGTCGAACACGAACTCCGCCTCGGTTATTATATCCGGATCTGCGTGATCCGAGCGCAACGAAGGAGCGTCTTGCTCTGCCTTCGCCGCTTCGCCAAAGAGCGCAAAGGTCATCGCGCTGAAGATGGTCGATTTACCTGATCCTGTTTGTCCGTAGATGCCGAAAAGACCCGCCTCGACGGCATCCCGAAAGTCGATAACCACCCGACCTGGATAGGGACCGAACGCCTGAAGTGTTAGCCGAACCGGTCTCATTGGACATCCTCCGCCTCACACAGGCGACCGAGTGCCGACGCTACGACCTCCAGTTCCTTCTCTGAGAACCCTTCGTCCCGCACGTGTTCAACGAAGTCGCCAATGACTTCGACAGGGTTCGCGACCGCCAGGGCACGTCCCGTTAAAGACTTTACTTCTTGCGCCTGTTCATCCCGCTCGTAGATAAGTTCACAGGCGTTCGGGAACACGTCGCGGATGCGCTTCATTCCATCGATCACAGGCGCATCATCGGTAAGCACGGCTTTGATAAAATCGTCAGATCGATCTGCGAGGAGAAGTTCTGCGTGACGTCCCTTCAAGACGCGCACTTGGCGAATGGGTGTGAAAGGAATGATCTCAATCGTGGTTTGCCCGACTGCATCGATCTCGACGAGGCTCATCGACTTCTGGCAGTCAGATTCATCAAACCCGAAAGCTAATGGCGATCCCGAGTACCGGATATGAGGGGCACCAACCGATTGCGGCCGGTGCAGATGGCCAAGAGCCACATAGTGGGCACCCTCGAACACGGCCGAACTGACGGTCTCGATGCCGCCGACCCTAGTGAGAGGTCGTTCACTTTCGCTGCTCGAAGCCCCGGCTACGAAAGCATGCGAAACGACGACCCAACGCGTACCATCGGGAATGTTACGCCGACCGCAAGCCACCTGAGCGGCGAGAACGTCCTCGGGCGCGTGGAGAGCTTCGTCGGAAAAACATTCACGGGCGGCATACTCGTAGGCGAACGGCAACCCCGTGAACGCCACAGGTCCGTGGGCGTCCGTAAGTAACAGCGGCTTCTCGTCCGCACTGATAGCCCCACGTATCAAAGCGCGTCGTGTGTCTGTCATGATCGCCATGGATGCGATTCGATCACCAGAGTCGTGATTGCCGGCGATCATCACCACGGCCGCGTCGGTCTCTGAGGCAACGCGCGCCAAGAACCCATTGAACTGTCGCACGGCAGACGTCGGCGGGGCAGCCCGGTCAAAAATATCTCCTGCAATTACAAGAACATCAACGTCGCGAGAGGTGATCGCCGAAACGATCTGGTCGAGAATTGCTGCGTGATCGGCATCAAGAGGAATCCCGTTGAACTGACGCCCGAGATGGAGGTCGGCGGTGTGGAGAATCCTCATGGCAATAACTCGTATATTTTTTATTCGTATATTTTCTAGATGGACATACAGGCCAGAGTCAAGGTAGGGATGCGCACATGAAGCTCGACGACCTCAAACATGCGCAGAGAGAGCGCCTGATCTTTCTGGACCGCTGCCTGACTTGGCGGGGTATGGCAAACCGCAAGGATCTGATCGACCACTTCGGTATTTCGACCGCGCAGGCAGCGCTGGACTTCCGTGTCTATCTTGGTCTCGCGCACAGTTCACCGCCGACCTATGATCCGGTGCGAAAGACATACATAGCTGCGAGCGAGCACGAGGCATTGGCACCATCCGGCCTGACCGAAGCATTCGATATCTTGGCGGGCGTCGATGAAGACACGCCTTCGTCCGCGTTGCCGCGACCGGAACGGAAGGCAGATCAAAGGACCATCGCGTTTCTTCATCAAGCAATCAGGTCGGGGAACGCCGTCCACGTCCGATACACATCAATGTCGTCCGGTGCCGACGAAGGGCAGTGGATCGCACCGACCCGCTTCACGTCCGATGGTGAAAGCGTGCACTTGCGTGCCCACAGTTTCAAACGCGGTGAATATCGGAACTACCTCCCGATCCGCATCGATCCTGACAGCTCGTTCGAGGAGAAACCCATAGACAAGCCTCTGCCGGAGGACGTGGACTGGAATACTCGAGCAATCATTTGGCTGCGACCAAAAACAGGACTTTCAGATGAGCAAGCAAAGGTCGTCAGACGTGAATTCGGCTTTGAAGGCGAATGGCTCCGTGTCGAAACCAGAAAAGCGCTGGAATTCTTTTTTGATCGTCGATGGGGGTTGGATACCGTAGGTGCACGGCTTGAGCGCGCGAAAACGGACTACGAACCAATATGATAACTAGATCCCTTCTCGTACGCCGTTCTTGCTCCGCTCCATAGTTGCCTCTAACATATCGAGACCATCGACGGCGGAACGCATCTGCGCCTCACCCACGACGCTCGTGGTCTCGGCATCCGCGACCGGGCCCTCAAAATCCATCTCCATCTGCCGCTGTTCCTCAGCGATGACGGCTTGAACGACGGGCGCGGTCTTCTTTGGCACGACATGCGCTGACGGCTGACCTGCAGCAGCCTGGTCTGCTGCCTCGATATCGGCCTCGGATCCGCCTGACCCTTTCGCTGGCGGCGTCATCGGCATGGCGCGCATACTCAGCGGCAGCGTACCCTGTGATCCGCCTCCCCCCGGCTCCGGAAACGGCAACTCGCCTGTCTGCGCCGCGTAGATCGCCTTGAACAGCCGGTCGTCGAAATACTGGATCCGCTTCGCCCGGACCGGCATTTGCGCATCGATCACCATGACGATCTCGTCGAGCGGCAGGCGGCGGGCCTCATCTTCGGGTAGCAGAGAGCTCTCTTCGGTCCGTGTGGACTGGCTGCGCCCTTCGAAGGGGTTCTTGCCGATAGACTGAGAGCGCGTGATGACGGTTTTGGTGGTCTTGCCGACCGCCTTGCTCAGCTCCTCGACGGTTTTTTCATCCGAGGGCGTAAGGTAGAGCTTCACGCCGGCGTTGCCTTGCAGAGCGCGGCGGGTGTTCTCGCCGTAGATTTCATCGAGGGCGGGGATGGTCTGGGTGACGACGGCCAAATGTCCGCGATAGGTCCGCAAGGTCTCGATACTCTCGACCACAATGGGCATCTTGCCGAGGCGGTTGAACTCATCGAGCATGATCATCACGGGCCAGGGTTCGTCAGGTCCGGGGTCTTTCTCCTGCATGGCGGAGAGGAGATCGGAAAAGAACAGCCGGATCAGCGGCGCGAGCGGCTTCACCATCAGCGGCTGGACCACAAGATAGACCGAGAAGGGTTTCTTGCGGATCGTGCGGAAATCAAAGTCCGACACCGCCGTCGCCTCATCGATGGCCGGGTTCTGCCATTGATCGAGCCCCGAGGTCATCAGGAGCGAGACGTAGGACGTCAGCGTGTCGTTGTTGGTCGAGGCGAGCCGCGTGAAGATCAGCTTGGCGGCCCTGTTATCGACCTCATGCCCCCGCGCGGAATACTCCTTCTGCTTGTTCCCGCCCGAGGCAGCGATGCGGTAGATTTCGCCCAGGGTCGGACGCTTGCGCTGGAACGCCAAGAGCCCTGCCGCGACGAAGAGATCGATCCCGCCTTTGAGGAGGCCCTGCACCCGGTCGTTGTCGCTTTGCAGGAAGAGCGTCGCAAGAAGCTGCAATTCCATCTGCTGGCGCGCGGGATCTTTCAGTTGATAGATGCGCAGGAGCGGGTTGTAGCGATGCGTGCGCTTGCCCTCCCAATCGGTGGGGGCAAAGCGATAGACCTTGTCGCCTTGGGCTGCGCGGTGCCGGGCCGTTGCCTCGAAACATTCCCCCTTCACATCGAGCGTCACTGCGGAGCCCTGCCAGGTCAGCAGGTTCGGAATGACAAAGCCCGTGGTCTTGCCGCGACCCGTGGGAGCCACGATCAGCGCATGCGGGAAGACCTTGGAGCAAATGTATTTCGCGCGGGATTTAGGATTGCCGAGTTTGCCGAGGATGAATCCGGTCCCTGGCTCTCCAAAAAAACCGTTTGCCTTCATTTCGCGCGCGCTCTGCCAATGGGTCTGGCCAAACCGTGTCAGGGCGGATCCCGAGAGGGCGAGGTTCAGCATCAGGCCGGCGGCGGCAAAGCTGCCGATGATCAGGTGAATGAGTTGGGCATCCTCCGGGCGGCGGTCCAGGATCGCCATGTAGTTCTGCGCGATATAGGCAAAGTCGATCTCGGCCCCGAAGCCGAGATCCTGGTAGGTCAGCACCGCCGAGGCGATGGTATAGCCCATGGCCCCACTCACAAGCGTCACCAGAAGGACGCCCGTGGCGATCCGCGCTTTTCCCATGGCGGCGCTCAATGGACCTGTCCCCGCTCGGTCTCGCCATCCACGTCTGTCGCGCGGTGTTTTTCGTATTCGGCATCGGCGAGGTCATCGACCACCTGGCGCAAGGCCTCCGTGTTGGCCGTGGCGGCATCGGATTGCAGATAGACCTTGGCGACATAGAGCCGGTCGAGACGATCCTCGAGAACCTTGTCCAGCGCATCGGCATCGCCGGATGTGAGCCGGTCGAGTTGGCGCACGTCCAGCACCCGCGCGATCTCCTCGCGGAAGGCGTCCCGCTCCGCCTCGGTTTCGAAGGGCGCGGACAACTCCCCTGCCCGCTCATGGTCCAGAACACGCGCGATTTCGTCTGAGAGGCGGCCGGATCGGTCAGACAGCGGTGCAGTTTCATCGCGGGCCGCGAGGATGTCGTCACGCGTGCCAACCCCAAGCCCCTCGCGCAACTCGTTGTCGCGGCGAACCTGATTGATGGCCTCCGTGTCGCGTATCTCGACGACGGCTGCATAAGTCGCGCCGAGCCCACGGGCGAGGTGGGAGGGCATGTCCGGATAGCGCGCGCGCAAGTCATCTGCGACAGCATCCGCAACAGGTGTGCGGAGATCGCGTCCCTCCATGATGCGGTCGACTTCGCGGGTGATCGCACTGGCGCGGGCTACATCGGTGATGGTCTCCCGGTAGGGCTCAGACCGGTCGATCACATCGCCAGGGCGTGCGAGCAGCTCCGCATGTGCCTCGAGATACGCGCGCTGCTCCGCCTCGATCCGGCGCTCTGCCCTTGAGACCACCTCCCAATCCCGGTCCTCGATCTGCTGCGCTGTCAGGCCGTCGGCGCGCATCTCCTGACGGATTGTCCCTTCCATCGCCCGGACCGCGTCCCGGTGATAATGGAACCGCTCGCTGACCGGTTCCGCTTCCATGACGCCATCCCGGCGCAGCACGTTCTCGCGCTCCAACAGCGTGCCAAGTTCCACATGCACGTCATTGAGAATGTCGCGCGCCTGTTCCAGATCGGCACGGCGTTCGAGGTTCAGGTCACGCGCCTCGGCCACCTTGGAGAGATCATCGGCGATCCATTGATGCTCAAGCGCGGCACTCGAGGCCCTGGTTTCGATCCGGGCCACAACTTCCGATGTGCTGATCCCGGTTCCGCGCAGCGCGGTGTCTATGCGCGACCGCAAGTCCGGCTCGGCAAGACGTTCTATCTGTTTGGTGTCGATATTGGCCTCAGAATAGACCCCGCCTTCCGACGGAGCCTCAGACAACGTGCTCGAACGCAATCCGAGCGGCTGCATGTGCTGGACCTGCGTCTGGATCTCGATGAGGCGTTTTTCCAGCACAGGTCGCTCGGCGTCAGACTTCTCAGCGATCATGCCCTGCACCCGCGCCAGCTTCTCGGCATAGAGGCTTCTCAGATCCTCGAAGCTTTGATCCTCGGCCATATACACATCTCCTGTTCGGTCCACCTGTCCGCCGCGCGCCAGCACCTCGCCCGCGCGGAAGAGTGCCGCCGCAATATCCTCGCGGGCCTCCCGGGAAGCTTCTGCAGCAAGCGAGTGGTAGACGGTTCTGGTATTGGCGATCTCCGCGAGCGTACGCGTCAGGTCGGCCCCCACGCGTTCGCGCTCGCGGGGCGCGCGGCCCTCTTCTTTCGCCGCATAGACCTCGCGGGTAGTGGCGGGGTAATGCACGACACCGCGATCCACCCGGCGCGTGGCTTCCAGGCGCACGCCGTACTTCTCCGCCTCCTCGACCATGGCGAGGCGGAAGTCGTCATAGTTGAAGCGGTGGTTGCGCCCCAGAAAGAAGAACTCGCCTTCCTGCGAGCGGCGGTTCAGCACCAGATGCGCATGGGGGTGATCGCGGTCTTCATGCACCGCGATAATGTAGTCGAAATGCCCCGCGTCGGTCTGGAAGAACCGCTCGGCCACATCCGTCGCGATGTCGCGCACATCCTCCCCGCGCGTGCCGATGGGGAACGACATGAGCATATGGGTCGTCTGTCCAAGCTTGGGCTTGAAGCCCGCATCCCACCGCTTGGCAAAGCGCTCGGTCAGGTCCTTGACGTCCTTCGCCTCGAGCTTTGCCTTGCCATCGAGGAAGCCGCTCGAGTCCACAATATGGGTGGACTTGGTGGTGAGGTAATCGAGCTGGTTCATCAGCTGCGATTTGGTGTGCGTGCCACCGCCCCTGATCGCCTTGAAGACCGCCGGGCGGTGCCCTGCTGCCGCGCGCACAAGCTGGCTCTGCTTGGCCACGTGCAGCCCCTGCATCGAGCCTCGGATACGGCTCCAGCCATCCCGGAACACCTCGCCCGTGACCGCGCCAACCGCATCATTCAGCCGCATGGGCAAACTCCCTCAGCGCGGCCGTGGCCTCCAGCTGCATCGCGTCGCGACGACGGCGCAGGAGCAGATCGATCTCGTCAGCAGAATCCAGGATGAACCGCGCCAGTCCGCGCATCTGCGCAAGACGCAGCTCCGAAAACTCGGCACTCGTGGAACCGTCAGCCCCCTGCCCCATCTGGTTGGCCCGCGTCATCTGCTTTGCGATCTGCGCGACCCCATTGCCGACCTCGTGCAACGAGGCCCTGTAGCGCACCATCTCTGCCGCCATCTGCGCATCCGGAACGAACACCCCGCCTGCCGCCTGAATGAGCCGCCGCAGCCCCTCGGCACGGCTCTCGATCCCCGCCTTCGCCAACACCTCGTCGAGCGCCGCAAGCTCCGCAGCCGTGACCTTCACACTGACCGCTGAAACCGGGATCGCGGCATCCGTCTGGCGCTCGGCATCGGCCTTGAGCGTGTACTGAATCGCGCGCAACGACACGCCGAACCGCTCCGCCAGGGCCGATGTGGTCACACCTTCCGCAGCTTCGCGAACGATCTCCATGCGGTCCGCATCGGTGAGACGTTTTGAGCGCGACATGCGAAGAAAGACCCCCTATTTCCTGCCACCTTCCACCAAGGCTGCCCTACCTTACGATAATATACCCAACTGTCAATTATATACTGACGTCGCATTCAGGCTCAGGCAGCCTTGGTGTCCGTTTCCCCCGCGGCCCGCAGGGACGCGGGCCTGTCCCCTCACCATCAAGAACCCCACTTGTCACATGGGGCCCCTTCCCCAGCACCGCCCGAGGGTCTGGCCGAACACGCATGTGTTCGGACGGAACCGCGGGCGGGCGCAAACCCCACCGACAGGGCGGACAGGCAGGGTCAAGGAGGGCCAGATTTGGCTCCGCCAAATCTCTGCCGCAAAAACCGGGAGGCCCTGGCCGACAGGTTTTTGTGGATGGCCCCCTTGAGGCTGACTGGCCGGTCTGTCGCGGCCTGATCATTCCGGGGGGGAGTGCGTCCGTTGAACGCGCAGCGAACGGCACCAAGAAGGGTCGCTGCCGGCGATCTGACCGCCGGCCCCGGCATCCCTGGAACAGGGATCAGGCCGCCTCGAGATCGTCTCGGGGCGGCCCATCCTCGTGAGAGGATTCAGTCCTGAGGGTCCTTCGCGCTCGGCGGGAACATCACCAGCTCCGAGACCGCGACCGGGAAGTCGAGCTTGAGGCTGAAGAACTCCGAACCGTCCCCGTTGCGGGTGTTGCGGAACATCGCACCCACGCGCTGAAAACGGGTGCGCTCCTGGCCATCGGTATCGGTGAACTTGACGGGAACGGTGGCGACGTAGTGGTTGGTCATTTGGGTTACTCCTTGTTGCGATGGGGATCACCCGGCACGGGGGCAAAAGGCCCGGTCGCAAGCGCAAATGCGGAGGGTCCGCGGCCCTGCCGTGGAAGCCGTATTTGTGCTTGCCGAAGCGTGAGCTGAGGGCACGAACGGGCCGACCCCGTGCGATCCACATGCATAGCAAAAAGGAGGGACCCGAATGACCTCTGCCATCACGCAGTCGCCACCATCCGCGTCCACGTCCTGCCGAACCTGGCCGGGGTGCTGACGGAGCCCGCCCGCGTGGACCCGATGTTCCGAAACGCCAACCGAGGGACGCGCAAGTCTTCAGCCTCAAGTGGGACGTCGCGACCCCTCGGTCTCGCGCTGCGGACGATGTGCGAGGTGCGCACCATCCCGAGCCCCTACCGAAGCGGATGGGCCGAACTCAGACGGACCGGGTAGAGCGATAACGGTGCTGGCCGCCGCGAGGTGCTGATCAAGTGTGACCGATCGCACGCGCCATGAGACATGACGAAAGGGCCGCCCGAAGGCGACCCTCTCAATTCACTTCTCCGCAGACCTCTTCGCCGGGTTAGCAACCCGCATGACCGTCAGGCCTTTTGCCTCCGCCTTCTGCCCGAGGTTCAGCGCGACTCCGTTGCCGCCGAAGAGTACAACCCCCGTCGCCGCGAACTTGTCGTCCAGCATTTCGTCATTGCACTTGAACGGTGCCGCCCGCCCGTGCGCGGACCAGCGCGGATCGAAGCGCGCCTGTGCGACCCCGCGTGCCCGGGCCCACCGAGCCGCAATCATCTCCGCCCCGTGCTTGCCACCCTTGTGGCAGAGGAAGATCTCCTGGTTCCGGTTCTGCTTGATCCGTTCGCGAACCTTGTCGAGCGTGTTGAAGATCACATCGACATCGGTCCAGTCGGTTGCGCCCGAGACGATCAGGGGCACCCCCTCGACTTTCGACTTCGCCGCCGTCTCCCGGTCGTGCTGCTCCAGCAGCTGCCGCGCCTCGAAGACCGCCCCGGTCTCTTGCGCCCGGACGCTCGCCCGCGACCCGGCTGCCGGGATGAAGGCGTGACCCGTCTCGACCTCGTAGCATTCCGCTGCGGCCTCGCTCATCACCTCGATGGCGCCGACAATCTCGCGTAGCTGCAGAAAGCGCGCCTGCGCCTCTTCAAGCGCGGTCTCGGCGATTTCCGATCCGTCGTGGGATTTTGCCAGCGCGCCGATCTTGTCGGCGGTGCGGTCGACCTCCTTGCCGAGCGCCACCTTGCGCCGTTGCAGGATCGTCGCAAACCCATGCGCGAGCGGTTCGATTTCCGCCTCGAGTCCGGTCCCACGCAGCGGACCGAGCAGAGCCTCGAAGCTTTCGCGGATGATGTGGTCGGTCAGGACGTGATCTTCCGGGATCGGGAGCTGTGCGTCCTTCTCGGTCAGTCCGAAAAGTTCGATGGTCTCGTAGGTGTTTGCATTGTCGTAAGCCATGTCTGGTCTCCAGTATTCGGTTGTGGAGCCACCACGTGAGTGTGGGGGCATGGCCGAATGCCTGGTTTCCGAATCTGCCCGGGTCAGGGACGGCGCAGCCGCCGGCTTGCCGGGCGCAAAAGTTTTCTGCGCGCAGCACCCGCGACACGCGCACCCTCAGGTACGGGACCGCCCCGCACCACTGGCGCCGCCCTCGCCGAAAAGTTTTGCGATCCTTGACGCGGGCTGATTTGGGGGCCATCCGGAGGATATGCTTCCGCACTCATGTGTGTGTGTTTTGACGGTAGGTTTGCCCTACACGAGCAGGCAAACGGCCCGACCGGACGCGGGAGACGGATGGAGCGGCGGGATCGTTTTGGCCTCAGGCCAAAACAGACCAGAGCGCAATCCGGCGGAGCGGCCGGGGAGGGACGTGCTCGCGAGGCGGGCAAACCGGGATGCCGGGTGCGACGCCGCGGTGAGGCCGCATGGCCGAATGCGCGACGGACCGAAGGGCCGTTCTCCCCTGCGACACGCGAAGCCGAGCTGGGGAGGCCGCAAGGCAAGGGCTCAGGTCGATGCTCGAAAACACAAAACCGACACACTCTGCTTCCAAATAGCGCAAACTGTCTGGTCTGCCAAAGGGTTCGAATGTAGAAAAGACCTTAGCATCATTGATAATGAACATTCAGAAAGAGCAACTCGACCTTGGCTTCCGCCCAACAACTCATCGGTCTCGTCAAGAGCCACGCAGAAGGGGACGCTGATCGTTTTTACGATCTGGCGATGCAGCTCTCTGCGGCCGAAGAGCAGAAGGGACATACCCGGCTGGCTGAACAGTTGCGACAATGGGCCGAAGCGGGACAGAAACCGCCTTCGAAGCGAACCCCTGCGATCACTCCTATCGCAACACCCCGCGGTGATTTGGCGGAGTTCCTTGCCGCGTCCTATCCGACCGAGCGCCTCGTCGATGTCATCTTGCCAGACAGGATCGAGAGCGAACTCGCGCATCTCGTTGTCGAGACACGAATGCGCGAAAAGCTCGAGGCAAAAGGGTTGAAGCCACGGCGCCGCGTTCTCCTCTCCGGTCCTCCCGGAACCGGCAAGACTCTGAGTGCTTCAGCGCTTGCCGGTGAGCTGCAGTACCCCCTCTTTTCGGTCATGCTCCACGGGCTGATCACGAAGTTCATGGGCGAAACAGCGCAGAAGCTGAAAATGATCTTCGACGCCGTCAAGACGACGCGTGGTATCTATCTCTTCGACGAAATCGACGCTTTGGCTGCGGCCCGGGGCGGCGAGAACGACGTCGGCGAGGCCCGACGGGTTCTGAACTCGTTCCTACAGTTTCTGGATGAGGATGCTGGTCCTTCGATCATCATTGCGACTACAAACCTGCCCGGAATTCTTGACCGCGCTGTGCTGCGCCGCTTTGATCTCGTGTTGCCATATGTCATGCCCGATGGCCCGGCAATTCGGCAGGCGCTCGAACGCCGTTTGATCGGCTTCTCACTCTCTCGCATGGGCTGGAAACGGGTGACAGATGTTGCGACAGGCCTCTCAACGGCCGATGTTGTGGCGGCGGCGGAAGATGCCGCTCGACGTGCCGTGCTGAATGATACTGACAAGATTGCGACACAGGATTTGCTTGATGCCCTTGAACGCCGACGGTCGCTCCAAGAACTAGGGACCGATGACAATGGCACGAGACCTTCGGCACTTCCACCTTCGCAATCTCGGACAACCGCGCCCGTTCCAGGCAAAGGGCGGGGGCGGGTCCAAAAGACCAAGTGATGTCCCCAATCGCGCGGCGCACGCCCAAGCATTGCTTCAGGCCATCGACGCGCTGCCGGATATTCCGGCAGCCGAACTTCCCGGCGTCTATCTGGAAGTCCGCTCGCGTGTCGACGAGCGCCTGAAGAAAGACAGCCTCGACGCTAGTGGCCTGACTCTCCTTCGCGTCGCCGAGACCCCTGATCCAGGTGGCGCCGAAGAGCGCGCGACGGTGTTTGCGACAGCCAAGGGTATTGAAAAGCTGCGCAAGAAGGTCGAGCAGTTTCGGACGGAGGACACACCCGACCGGGAAAAGGATGGTGAAATCGTCCCAGGTCGCCCGAAGAACGCGGATCTGGTGCAGAGCGTCGCTGCCATCACAGAAGCGGGATTGCGTGCCCTCTGGCGCAGCCCTCCAGGCAAATTTCCCGCAGCGGATATTGCAACCGTCTGGGAGGTTTGGCTCGAGCCTGAAATGACCGAAGCTTTCGTCGCGGCCGCACCGAACTATGGCGTTACCGTGGGAGCAGATCGGCTGGAGTTTCCCGAAGATATCGTTGTGATCGCAGAGGCCGATCGCAATCAGCTCGCCCAAGCCGTCCGCCGACTAGGCGGCGTCCGCGCCCTTGCCGCTCCGACCATCACAGCGGATTTCTTCGACGGCTTGCCGGTGGCAGAACAGGCGCAGTGGGTCGATGAACTCGCGGGTCGTACGACCTACACCGACAATCCCGATCCTAGCTACGTGACGCTCTTGGATACCGGGGTAAGTCGCGCGCATCCTCTCATTCAGCCCGCGCTCAGCGTGGATGACCGACATGCCGCCAACCCGGCCTGGGGGCTGGAGGACGTGAAGGGCCATGGCACGCAGATGGGAGGACTGGCGCTCTTTGGAGACCTGACGCCGAAACTGCACCAGGCGAACCCCGTTTCTGTCTTGAACCGTCTGGAATCCGTGAAGCTGCTGCCTGATGCAGGGATGAACCCGCATCATCTCCTCGGCGCGGTGACCAGGCAGGCGATCAATACAGTAGAACAGGTTGGCCACCGACGCCGTACATTCACCATGACGACGACGACAGGTGAGGATACACCGCACGATGGAGCCCCCACCTCCTGGTCAACGGAAGTCGACCAGCTTGCCGCCGGTGTATCAGGTGAAATCAAACAACAACGCTTGGTACTTGTTTCGGCAGGGAATACCGACAACTTCACCTTCGGTGCCGGAAACTACCTCGACCGATGCGATCACGAGGACAACGAAATCGAGTCGCCGGCCCAGGCGTGGAATGTTCTGTCTGTCGGCGCCTTTACAGAGAAAACCGTACTGCCAGACGGAGAGCTGGCCCAAGCGCTTGCACCATTCGGCGACTTGTCGCCAGCTTCGAGAACAGCATCATGGTCGTCCCATTGGCCGAACAAGCCTGACGTCGTCCTTGAGGGTGGAAACTGGGCGCTAAGTGCCTTGCCTCCGCCAATGCGACACGGATGGTTATCACTCCTTTCGACGCACCACAATTATCCGGTCCGATCCTTCACATTCACCTTCGATACCAGCGCGGCGACAGCGCTTGCAGCGAAGGACGTAACGGAACTCTGGTCGGACTATCCGACGCTTTGGCCCGAGACAGTCCGTGGTCTCTATGTGTCTTCAGCGCGGTGGACGCAGCAGATGCGTGCACATCTGCCGGCCCAGCCGAACAAGGGTCACTACACGCCCCTTTTTCAGCGCTATGGATATGGTGTGCCGGACATGGCCCGTGCCCGCCGCAGCGCGTCGAACGCGCTGACCCTCATCGTGGAAGACACGATTACGCCTTACGGAATTTCTGAAAAGACCGGCGGTGATGTCCACAATGAAATGAAGCTGTTCGCCCTTCCCTGGCCCGTTGAGGCTTTGCGCGCGCTCGGCAATGCCGATGTGACCTTGCGGGTGGCACTCAGTAGCTTTATCGCTCCGAACCCGTCCGAAGCCTCGCGCGGCGTTCGGTACCGCTACGCGTCCCACAACCTACGTTTCCAACTTAATCGCGCTGGCGAGAACGAAGCCCAATTCCTGGCTCGGATCAGCAAGGCGGCCGAACAGCCCGATGGTCCTGCAAACGACGAGGATGATCTTTGGGACTACGGTAGCAATCGGCGCCATGTCGGATCGCTCCATATAGATCAGCTGACGTGCAAGGCTTCAGATTTGGCGCGGCGCAACCTGCTGGCTGTTCACCCTGTCACCGGATGGTGGAAGTCGAAAAAGCTTCTCGCTGAGGTTTTGCCTTCTGTACGCTACGCATTGATTGTGGAAATCGACGCGGAGGAGTTGGACACCGAGCTCTACGCCGAGGTTCAAGTTGCTGTTGACGCCTTGATTGCCGCTCAAGCGGTTGTACAAGTCTGACTTTAATCGAGACTCCGCGCGCAGCTCCCAATCTAGGCATCTCATCTACATCCGAACGCCATATGATGTGGCAGTTCGATCGCTCTATTGAATCAAACACAGCAAAAGGGGAACCGTGGTCACACGGCTCCCCTTTCGGTTCGTATCGTCTAACCGCGTGCGCTGATCACGCGACCAGCGACAGCCCCGCGCCAGCGTCCTGCGGCTGCTCACCGCTGTCGATGAACGGGATGATCGAGAAAGTCTGCCCGCCGCGCTGTTCTTCGTTCTGCACGGCGTTGACGCGCAGGTCGCCATCGGGCGTGTTGATCAGCAGCGACAGATAGTCATTGCCCGTGCGGCTGCTTTTGGCCATCCAGGCCGAGCCGACGCGGATCGGTGTGCCCCGGGGCGAGCTGACTTCGATGCGGTAGTCGGGATGGGTGTCCCCGGACTTGAACTCGTTCTCAATCAGCATGAACTCCAGATCGAACATCATATTGGCGATGTAGCCGGTGAAGGCGTTGTCAGCGTCCATGGCGGTGAGCTCGCCCGAGATCGAGCCGGATTTCATCAGACCGTTCGAGACCAACGGGATGATCTCGAATTCGCCGCTCTGGGCCGCGCGCGCCTCTTTCGTCTGCACCGCGTTGACCCGGAACGGGCCGAGACCCACATCGATCTGCATCGAGATGTAGGGGTTTCCGCTGGTATTGCCCGTCTCGTTCCAGGCCGTGCCGATGCGGACCTTGCGGCCCGATTTGTTGACTGCTGTCACGTCGTAATCCGGACTGCGCGCGGACATCTTGGCCCGTGCCTCAAGCTGGATGGCGATGTCAAAGCGTGACGAGTGGATCATGCCGGTGTACTCGGCGGCTGCGGTTTCGGCATTGCGGGTGAGGTTTCCTGCGAACATGGGATGGTTCCTTTTGGATTGGCCGGTGCCTGACGTCCTTGCCAGCGCATCCGGGATTGCTTTCTCGACCCCTTGAGGGATCGCAAATCAGAAAGCTTGCTTTCCCTTTATGCCCCGCCCCCGGCTTCGCGATGCCGTCTGAGTAGGTGTGCCGCCGCGCCCCCGGGTGCTGCGCCCCTCTCCTGCCCGTCTGATCTTGATTGGCGGCCCGGATTTTCCACAGCGTCCTTCGATTGCGCGATGAAGAACTCCGCCTCTTTGCCATTCAACCGGTGCCCGCTTCGGTCGGTCAGGCCGATGCAGCTATCATTCGGCACATAGGTGATGAGGTACTGACCGAGCCGGTCCTTGTGCACAACGTAGCCGGTATTGACCCAATGCACGGTCTGACCGGCATCGACGGCGGCCTTGATGTCTTCGAGAGTCATGCGAACCTCCTTACGAAAGAATGGTGGGAAACGACGAAAGAAGCCCGGTCGTCCAACCGGGCTTCCATGCAGCATTTGTTTGGCCAACGGCCGAGACCTGTCAGGCGCATTGCGCGACTTGCGTCGCGCGCGCCGCCATCCAATCCTTCAGACCAAGAACCGTTCGTCCGGCGGCCACCTCGGAGGCCCAGGCAACTCTTGGATCGCTGCAGGGCTCCCCGCTGACATGCTGCTCGATATGGCCATTGGCCATCCATGGCTCGGGCTGGATCCGTCGCAGCCAGTCCGCCATGCTCGGGATACGGCCCTGGCAGTCTTCGCGGACATGCTGCTCGCCGATCCAGCGCACGGGGATCTCTCGACCAGCGCTATTGGTCAAGGTCAGGCCGAAGGCGCGTTCAGCCTCAAACAGGCCTTGGGCATGGTGGCGAAGCGCCCTGTGCGTGAAAAGCGCGAGATGCTCTTTCGAGGCGTCAAACCAATCGTGGACGGCCTGATAGTCAGACGGCACCCCGCCGAATTTCCGGGCAGAGCTTTCAGCGTGATGAAGCGGATGGGCCATCTCAAAGCCCCTCGTCATAGCTGTGCGCGCATTCAACGTAGCGGTCGGCATGATCGAGCGTGATGCTGTCGTTGCGCAAGTCCCAGGTCAGCGTGCCATAGCCGCCCTCGTTGTTTTCGAACCCAGGATGATGGTGATAGGCGAGCGAACAGGCGAAATCGCCCACCTCTGTCGCAAGCGGTTCCGGCAGTTTGACCTCCGCAGGCTGCACGGTCACATCCTCGACATTGCCGGAGTCGCCATAGCCTTCGTACTCGGCAGTGATCTCGCTGATGCCAAGCGCACGTAGTTGCGCGAGCAGTTCAGCTCGGGTCGCCTTCAAGGTGGTTTCGCGCTCCGCGCGCCACTGAGCCGCCATTACGGCATAATCGATCTGGGGATTGGTCATGGGTCTGTCCTCTTGTCTGAAGTTGGGGGAGCGGGCCTGGCATTGGTCAGCGCACGGCCGGAAAGCGCAGACCGGCCAAAGCCCGATCCGCGGCGCCCGACCCAAAGCCCGCTTTGACTTTTCAGGCGGCTTGTTCTGCCGCTCTAGCGGCTCGCTGCCCCACGATCCGGGCCAGAATGCTTCCCGTGTCGATCCCGTCCCCATGCGGCAGGAACACCCGCAGCTGGAAGGCGATGATCTCAGTGAAACACCCCATTGCCTTGAGGCCGTCGATCATGCCCCTGTCGGCGCCGCCCAGCTCGAGGCGCATCTCGCCTGCGACACGGCGACGGGTCAAGGTGAGACCCCGGCCCAGATCGACAGGCGCGGTGGTGCCGAGGGCGGCGGTCAACATCTCCTGCGGTGTTTGCGGGTTGGACACGAGAAAGCGGGCGCGCAGCGCGGCCGCCCCTTCCTCGCTCAGCGTGCGCCCGATCATCGCCGTCGCCCCGTCCGGCGTGACCCGGTAGATGCGTTCATTGGTGGTCGGAATGTCCTTCCAGATCGGCAACAAGAGCCCGGTCAGCAGGTAGAGCTTGGTGGTGGTGGTCTTGGGCAGGGACGCAGCCTCTTCATCCCAAAGCCGTGCGAATTCAGGCCTGCCGATCTCTTCCCATGCCGAAGACTCGAACCGCGTCTCCTCCAGATAGCTGGACCCGTTTGGCCTCACCGCCTTGCGCATCAGCGTGACGATGTCCTCGTCATACATCTGCATGGGGCGCGCCGAGATGAGCGCCGCGCGTCCCGAAGCGCGATTGACCATCGGCAGCTTGTCGGGATTGCGCGACATGGCCTCTTCGGCGCCGAGGACATTGACCGGGTCCGTCACCTCGAGCCCGATGATCCGCGTCACTGCGCCGGATTTCGGGCAGGTCCAGAGATCCTCTGTGGAGACCTGTTCGATCTTTTCGCCACGCAGGGTTTCCACGCCGAGATCGAGCGTGCCCGCCGCGCGCGCCCGCTCAGACTGATCAGCGATCCGGCGCATGAACTCGGCAAAGAGCGCGTTCTGCATGTGGATGGGCAGCGCCAGCACCCGGTTCAGAAACCGCTGGATCGGGGGAAGCTCTTCGAGCAGCACACCGTCCTTGTCGATCAGCCGCAGGGCTGTCCAATCGGTGAAGCTCTCGTAGCTCATCGCCTCGGCGCGCCCGGCGGCGAGATCGGCAAAATATCCCCGCAAAGCCGCCCGCGCAATCGGGCTTTCGAGATTGTCCTCCTCGCGGAACATGCCTTGCGAGCCGGTCTCGCGCTGGCCTTTGGTCAGGGCCCCAAGCTGGTCGAGGCGTTTCGCGATCGTCGAGGTGAAGCGCTTCTCGCCATGCACATCTGAGGTGCAGACCCGGAAGAAGGGTGCGCTGATCTGGGCCGATCGATGCGTGCGCCCCAGCCCCTGGATCGCCGCATCGGCACGCCAACCGGGCTCCAGCAGGTAATGTCGCCGCCGCTTCTGGTTCTTGGCCGTCTTTGCGGCATGATAGGAGCGGCCCGTCCCACCCGCATCGGAGAAGATCAGGATATCCTTCTCGCCGTCCATGAAGGTTTGGGTCTCGGAGGAATTACTGCTGAGGCTGCGCTTCTCGATGAAGAGATGGCCGTCCGCCGCCTTGAGGGGCCGGATAGATCGCCCAGTGACCTCGGCGACAGCCTCGTCACCAAAGGCCCAGAGGATCTGATCGAGCGCTGAGGGGATCGGGGCCAGAGTCATCAACTCCATCATAGCCGCATCGCGCAAGCCGAGCGCCTCGCGCGAGACAACGAGCGCCCCGGTCTCATCCCGCAAAGGTTCCGCCACCATATTGCCGTCGATCTCGACCAGCTTTTGCGCGTGGATCGGGAAGGCCTGTTCCAGGTAGCCCAGAACATAGTCGCGCGGCGTCAGGGCACCCTCAACGAGTTCATCTTCCGCGTCCATCGTTTGAAGCCGGCGTTTCAGCAGGCTCTCGCCTGTTGAAACCACCTGGATGACGCAAGCATGGCCTGCCGCCACATCTTCCTCGATGGCGCGGATGATGGTCGGGGCTTTCATGCCCATCAGGAGATGGTTGAAGAAGCGCTGCTTCGTGCTCTCGAAACGGGACTTGGCAGAGGCGCGTGCGGCCGAGGCATTGGTCTCGCCCGAGGCGTCGTTGACGCCAGTCGCAGTCAGTGCCGCTTCGAGATTGTGGTGAATGGTGCGTAATCGCGAGGACGCGATAATGCGAAGGAATGCGGCACCATCGCTATCATTCAGGGAGTTCAGGGCTACGTCCTTCACATTATTTCTCCGTGGTTCGGGGTCAGAGGGTGTCGAGCCAGTCGAGCAGGTCCGCGTCACGTTTCCATCGCGCGGGTCGATTTCCTGCTGCTGGAACGCCAACCTGTTCGAGCGCCTTTCGCTTGGTTTCGAGGTTGGCCTGGGCATAGTGGTTGGTGGTGTCCAAGCTGACATGCCCCAGCCAGCTTCGGATGACGGTGATGTCGACGCCCGCCGCGACGAGGTGGACGGCCGTCGCGTGCCGGAAACTGTGCGGCGTCACATGCTTCGAGCGAAGCGTGGGTGTCGCATTCGCCGCCGCTGCGACGTAACTCGCCAGCTTGTACCGCACGCCCGATGCCCCCAGGGGTTCGCCGTAACGATTGACGAAGATGCGCTCATCCGGTGCGCGCGGCTGCCGCTCCAGCAGCTTTTTCAGCAACGCCACCGTTTCCGGCCAAAGCGGGCAGATGCGTTCTTTTCGACCTTTTCCGTAAAGACGCACGCAATACGGTGCTTCGAACCGGATCGCCTTGGGACAGAGATCGAGCGCCTCCTGGATACGCGCACCGCTATTATAGAGCAGTGACAGCAGCACATGGTCTCGCATCCCTTCGATGGTCGACCGGTCGGGTTGCGCGAGAATGGCCTCGACCTCCGCTGGCTCAAGATAGCAGGGTGCGGCGGTGGGTTTGCGCTTGAGCGGGATCGCGAGGACCTCTGCACATTGGGCGACATATTCGGGATCCTTGTCCGCCACGAAGCTGAAGAAGCTGCGGATGGCGGCAAGCCGGCAGTTGCGCGTGCCGATCGTGCCCTTGCGACCATGTTCAGCATGATTGAGGAACGCGCGGACCTCGCCGGCGGAGACGTCGGCCAGGGTGATCCTTGCGACACCACGGTCGTTTCGCTCCGCGACGAACCGAAGCAACAGCCGCCAGGTGTCCCGATAGGACTTGATGGTGTGGATCGAGGCGCTGCGCTGTTCCGCCAGCCATTCCTGGAAGAAGGCCCGCAATAGTTCGGGGAAGGGATTTGCGGCTTTCATCACAGCGCCTCCCCGTTGAGGCAGGGGGCACCGACGACGCGGAACCGCTCGCTGGCTTCCTGCAGCAGATCCTGCGTGACGGTGATGTAGACCAGCGTCGAGTTGATGTCCCGGTGACCCAGATAGGTCGAGAGGAAGTGCAGCCGGTCCTGCGGGTTGATGCCGGCTTGGTACCATTGGAGGATCCGGTTTACGACCATCGAGTGCCGCAGGTCATGCACACGCGGCCCTGTCCGTCCGGAAAGCGGTTTGAACCCGCCGCGGCGCATGACGTTGGTGATCATCGTTGTGACCACCACCGGGGCGTAACGATCCTTGAAGTGATCCTGCCAGAACAGCCCCGACTGCGGGTCCTGTGGGGCACCAGCGCGCCGCCGCGCATCGAGATAGGCGCGCAGTTCAACCATGACGCTGCCCGATAACGGCAAGATCCTGGTCTTGTAGAACTTCGTTTCCCGGATCGTGATCGTGCCGGATCGAAGGTCGGCGTCGCCCAGATCGAGCCACGCAATCTCACTACGTCGCAGCCCGGCGCAATAGGCCAGCAAGATCATCGTGTAGAGGGTTAGCGGCCGCAGCGGGGCATGCGGCGACGGATAGCATCGGGCAACTTCGAGCATGAGCCGGATGTCAGCCGGGCTGAAGATATGCGGACGCCGGTGCTCCCGCGCCACCTCCCGCTCCGGTCGCGGGTTGAAGCGTTTCGGCGGGATGTTCGGATCGAGCCGTTGCCGCGCCTTGGTCAGGATGCGCCCCAGCTTCTGGCATTCTGCCGCGTGATTGCGGGTCGGCTTTGCTGCCGCCCAATGCGTCAACATCGTCTCAAGCGGCTCTCCGGCCAGTTCCGGATGAGCCTGCAGGAACCGGTCGAACCGCAGCAACCAATGAGCTTGCGTTTCGTACTGGTAGCCCCGGTTTCGCATCAGCGCGACATGGTCACGCATGAAGTCGCCCAGAACGCTGCCGTAGGGCGCAGGCCGATACAGTCCCGCGAGGGCCTCGTCGGGATTGGACGATGCAAGGGCACGCCAGATCGGCTTGTTCTGCTTGATGTTGTGCTGCCTGCGAAGCTCGGCAACGGGATTGCTGGCGATCAACTCGTTCTGGACCAGATAGTCGAGGAAACGGTCAACGATGCAGACCTGGTTCAATAGCGTCGACAATTTCCAGCGCGGTGCCATTTCGCCCAACCAGTCTTCGATCATCTGGCGATCCACTGCAGGGTGCCGGAGCGCAACATCTTCGAAGCTGCGAAGGAACCAGCGATACGTGGGTCTGCTTCCCGGCCGGAACTGCGACTTCTCCAGAAAGGCGTCGATGATGGTGCGATCGGGATCGTGCCAGGCGCTCATGACAGCACCTCCGATCCGGGCACGTCGAGCGCTACCGCCCGCAAATCTTCGGTGGCAAGTTTGAGATAGGTGTTGGTGGACTCGGTTGATCGGTGCCCGAGCACGTCGCCGATGATCTTTTGCGGAACCGACGCCCGCAGCAGTTCAACCGCACGCGCGTGGCGGAAGATATGCGGTCCACGTTTTCCCACCGGGGTGACGCCCGCTGCCGCCAGACGTCTTTTGACCATGCCGTGCAAGTTCGTCATCCGGGTATAGGGTGCAAGAGAGCGGATGAAGATTTCCCGGCATTCGACCTGCGGGCGCCCGGCACGCAGATAGTCAAGCAGCGCATCGCCGACCGGCGTCAGAAGCGGCATGGTGGAACAGGCATTGGTTTTGGTGTGCCGGATCCGCAGCGAATCCGCGCGCCAGTCGATGTCGTCGAGCCGGAGATTGCAGATCTCGCCTTGCCGCAACCCGTAGGTGGCAAGCATCAGCAAAATGGCATGGTCGCGCAGGCCCCTCGGCGACCTGTCTCTGCCGGTGGCCTCCAGAACCAGATCGATCTGGCTGCGGCTCAGGATCGAGGGAACATCCTCGTAGGCATAGAGCATGGGGCCGATGACCTGTGGGCTCAGATCGGTCGGAACCCGCCCCGACTGATGGAGATAGCGTAGCAGCGAACGGAGCCATGCGGCAGAACCCGAGAGCGATATCCGGCGCAGACCGATGGCGCGCATGTCCATGTAGTGATCGATATCGCGCACGGCCATTGCCGAGAGATCGTCGGCGCCGCTGCGGCAGAAGTACCAATCCAGAAAGCGCCGCGCCTCCCGTGAGCGCGCGTCGATCGTCGCATCTGACAGACCGCGTTCGTCACGCATCCAGTTCCCGTAATCATGGCAAATGGCGTGCCGGAGCATCGCACCCGATTCGATTTCTGTTTCAGGCGGCCACGTGCCTTGGGCGAGGCGGAGCAACCTGCCGATCGCTGTTTGCGGCAGCCTGTGCCAGCGTGAGCTGGGCGGACGACCGTAGCGATCCTGAAAGCAAAGGACTGCGTGGCGGAAATACTGATCGACCTGCGCTGGCGTCACCATCGTCACCGGCATGCCACGCTCAGCCAGGTAGTCCAGGAACCGGCGGGCGTAGAGCCGATGGTTGGTCACGACCACCGGATTGTAGTTCTGCTCCATGAGCGATTTCGCAAGCTCTTCGATCAGCTCGTCGTGCAATTTCAACATGAATGTCTCCTCAGACGGTTGGAAAGCCGCCGAGGTTTGCAATCAAAATAATGCGCAGCAAAGCCCGCGCTGATATCCAGAAGCCAAGGAAAACAAAAATGAATCCCGGACACCTTCGCATTATCGCGTCCTCGCGATTACGGACCTTATGCGCAGCTGCGCATAATGTCCGAAACGCGCCCGCATAGGCGTCGTAGATCTCGATCTGGGCCGGGGTGAGCGCATGCTCGAGCACGTCATACTCCACACCATCGAAGCTGAGGGCGCGCGCCGTGTAGAGGCCGAGCGTCTTGAGATCGCGCGCGACCACCTCCATGGCAGCGACACCGCCCGCCTCCATCGCTGAAACGAAGCTCTCGCGGCTCGGGAAGGGGTATTCGGGGCCTTGCCCCCAGAGCCCCAGCCGCGCGGCATATGCGAGGTTGTGCACGCTCGTGGCGCCCGTGGCCGAGATGTAGAAGACGCGGGCGCGGGGTGCTGCCAGTTGCAGCCGCAGGCCAGCAAGGCCCTGCTGGGAGGGTTTGACCCCCCTGCCCTGCTCGGACCCTGCCGCGTTCTGCATGGCATGGGCTTCATCGAAGGCAAGAACGCCGTCGAAGCCTTCGCCCATCCAGGCGAGGATCTGGCTCAGTCGCGTGGTGCCGCATTTGCCAGCCGAGCGCAGCGTGGCGTAGGTGACGAAGAGGATCCCGTCGCCCATCGGGATGGGCTGGTCCGGTTTCCATTTGGAGAGCGGCTGAATATCCGCCGGCGAGCCGCCGAGATCGGTCCAGTCGCGGATCGCGTCCTCGATGAGCGTGACAGATTTGGAGACCCAGATCGCCTTCCTGCGCCCGGCCAGCCAGTTCACGAGAATGAGCCCCGCGCATTCGCGCCCCTTGCCGCAACCGGTGCCGTCGCCGAGAAAGTAACCAAGGCGATAGGCCTGTGCGTCAGGGTCATCATCGGCGCGCGTCAGCTTGGTCTGGTCGTCATCGATGGTAAACCGACCGGGCAGATCACGCCCATGGGCATCATGCGCCATGATGATGGTCTCGAGCTGCGCCTCGGAGAGATCGCCCTCCTCGACCAACCGTGCGGGCAGGCGCAAGTCATCACGGCCCGTATTTGAGGGCATGGGCGGGGCAACCGAGGCCATGGCGATACTCTCGACCAGCGGCGTGGGATGTTCCTGCGCACCCGCGATCTCGATCCGCTGCGGACGGTAGCGTGCATAGATATCCGAGACGGGCGTATTATCGCGCGGGACATCGAAGCATGTGAAGCTGAGCGGGACTGCGGCATTGGCCCGGGGTTTGGAGGCGGTGACAACACCGGCGGCGGTCTTGCGCGGGACAGATGATTGAACGGTCGGCCGAGCGTGAGGGATCGTCGCCGCCCTTTGGGCGGGCCGTGCCTCGGGACGGCTCGCGGCCACGGCATCGACAAAAGGAAGGGCTTCATCCAAGTCCCGGACACTGGCGCGGATCATCTCGCCGCCTTCCTGCACCTTGTCGAAGACCATGAGCTGGGTTTCCACAGTTGTGCCGAGCTTGCGATAGACCTGTCCCGGCATCGACAGCGCCAGGCGCGGCGTCAGGAGGCCGCAGGCGCGGGACCAATGCGCGGCATCGCGTTCGGAGGTGAATCCCGGCGGCATGATCGCCACCAGCCGCCCACCGGGCGCGAGACGCTTTGCAGCCGCGATGAGATGTTTGGCGGCGATGTGTTTGTCCCGGGAACGATTGACCGAGGAGGCGAAGGGCGGGTTCATCACCACGACGTCGGGTAGAACCGTCGACTGCAGCAGATCGTCGATATGCTCGCCGTCATGGCCCGTCACCTCGCCGCCGAAAACCGCGCGCAGGAGGCGCTGACGAAAGGGGTCGATCTCGTTGAGCAAAAGCGTGGCACCGGCCCGGGCGGCGAAAGCAGCCAGGGCACCGGTGCCCGCCGACGGCTCCAGCACGGTCTCGCCCTTGCGGATCGCCGCGGCCCGCAAGACCAGCGCCGCGAATGGCAGCGGCGTGGAAAACTGCTGCAGCCGGATTTGCTGCTCCGAGCGGCGGGTTTCCGTCAGCAGCCGTGAGGCAAGGAGTTTTGCGGCGAAGTAATCATCCTCACTGTTGTCGCCACGTAGCAGCGCCTGCACAGCCGCCGCCTGCATCAGGTCATAGGCCTTCCGCCAGTCCCAGGCGCCCCCGGCATCACTGCCAAGAAAGGTCTCTCGCATGATGCGTGCGAGCGCTGAGCTGCGCAGGGGTTGGTGGTCGATCTCCGTGCCGATCTGCTCGAGGGCAGAGACGAAGTTAGCTTTGGATTCAATAGGATCGGGGAGCGTTGAGCAGGGCTTGGACATGGGGAATTCCTTTGGATCAGGGTCTGAGTTCCAAAGGAGAAAAAGCCCGCTCTACACTTTGAAGGCGTAGAGCGGGCAATTTCTTAGCGGGGGGCCTGCACCCCAATCATGGCCACTGCTGCGCAGCATGAAGAACGCGCAAAATGGTCACCATCTCAGGGCTTTCAGCATAAACCACGATGTAGTTCGGCCGAATAACCATCTCCCTAGTCCCGTCCACACGGCCCGCGCGGTACATCTGAGGGCGTTCTGGAAGGAGGGACGTCTTGTGTTCAATCTCGTCTTTGAGAACTTGGGCGGCATCCGGGTTGTCGTCAGAGATGTAGTCAATGATTGCCAGCAAGTCGGCGATGGCCGTCGCTTTCCATTCAAGATTTGGCAAGGCGCTTCCCGTCAAGCAATGCCTGAGCGTCTTGCATCGCCTTGGCATGGGGCGTTGTGGGCCTTGGATCGTCTAGCGCTTCCTGTACCTTCGCCCGGAACCAGGCGTCATAGGCATCCGGATCAGCGGTCAATCCGGCAGGCAAGCCGCCTTCTGCGGCCACGCGGGTCAGAAGAATACGCACCGCGTCGGAGAGCGTCAGACCGACGCCCGCAAGTGCGTCAGAAGCCTGTGCTTTCAGCTGATCGTCAACACGGACATGAAGCATGGATGTTTGGGCAGGCATGGATGGTCCTCCAGTTGATGGGAGCGATGTATCTCATTTGAGATACGATTTCAAGGCGGCAGTATGTGTGCACGTGGTCCCGTGGTGTTGTCTCCGCGGGAAACTCAGTCACCCTGCCCCGCCAGGAACTCCGCCAGCACCGGGCTGGCAGCACCTTTCGCGGAGCTGAGCAACTTCGAGCCCGCAAGCGAGGCCTTCGACAGGCGTACGAGCCCACCGGTTTCTTCGATGCGGTAGCAGCGGCGTTTCTGCCGGCCACGCCTATAGTGCGTCGCGGTGACGATCTGGCATGTACTGCCATCGGTGAGCGTTACGGGCGTGGCGAGCCTGATCTTGTCGCCTTCCTCGTAGTTCGGGATCGCGGCCCAGTCCCGGCAGCGCTGGCGCCAGGCATGGGCGTAGCTGTCTGGGTCCGTCAGCTCGGACAGCAGGGCCAACAGGCTCAGTGGTGCGCGAGATTCGACTGGTCCTGCGCTTTCCTCCATGTCTTTGTATCCCCAACAGCCGTCGTCATATCGGGTGAGGAAGACAGCTCCGAAGGTGATCGAGCCATCAGCATCTGTGACATAGGTCGTGTCCTCGACAGGGGTGCCGTCAAGATTGGTGACCTTTGCCGCCGCATACCAAGTGGAGCCGACCTTGCAGGCTTTCACCAGTTCGGTTTTGCGCCTGTCGCCCTCAAAAGTGCAAAGCCGGGCAATCTCCGCTTTCTCATCCGCGTAGGTCTGGACGCGGCCGTCGGTGTAGAAGAGCCAACCCATCACGCCGCCCTCCGGTCATCGATTTCGATCAGCGTATCGAGCGGCACGCGGTAGGGCTGCATGGCGTCGAAATCCTCGCAATTGCCGCAGTTCTGAACGATCGCGAAGGTGTCGCAGGCATCCTTGAGGATGACCCGGAAGGTACCGCCAAGACCTGAAGGCACCTCGTAGGTCCCGCCGATCAGATAGTCCGAGGCCCGGCGCACGAAGACGCGGATGCTGTGGCCATCGGTGGCGAGCCGGATCGCCCCCTGCCCCCGATCGATGAGCGCCTGCACATCGTCAAGGATGTCCGTGTAGAACTGGCCGGTCAGATCGCGAAACGCCATGCGGCGCTGCGCCATCCAGTCGGCATCCCGAAACGGGTTCATGCCTTGGGCGAAGGCGAAGGACGGATCGGCCTGCTCGGTCGTGACGATGCGGGTGGTTGTGCCATCGATACCGTTCGAGCGCAGATGCACGCCATTGCCGACGATGAGGATCAGGGCCGGCCTGTCCACGGGCCCGTTCCAGTTGGGCAGGAAGGTTTTGCAGGCGCGCGCATGGGCGATCTGCGCCGCAACAGCGGAGGCAGAGAACTTGAGAATAGCCATGGGGATGTCTTTCGGTTGGGTATGAGAAGATCGACCCGCGCAGGCGTCATGGCTCGCGCGGGTCGCGTGAGGACTCAGGCCGCTTGCGCGATCTCGCTGTCAGGCTCGGGAGATTGCGAGGCATGCTCCGCCTCATCACAGGCGACGCCGGCGGTCTGCATCATGGGCGGGCACCAGGCGGCCACAGCAGCGCGCTGCGCGTCCGTGAGCGTCGCGAAAGGCTCGGCGAAGAGCTTGTCGCAGAAGGCGACGATCTCTTTCTTGCTCGACGAGGCCAGCGTCACCGCCTCCTGGGCCAGACCCAGATCTTCGCCGAGGATCTTCAGGAGCCAGGCCTTCTTGAAGCGGTTGAAGAGCGCCGCATTTGGCGTCCAGTGGGCGCGGATGTCGGGCATGATCTCGATCTCGAAGTCATGCATCAGGCTGTCGCGCTGGCGGTCCCGTGCGAAGCAGGACTGCGTCGTGCTGGCGGTCGCATAGGCCACGAGCTTGGCCTTCTCGCCGGCCTCCAGCGCGCGAAACGCCGCGAACTGATCGGCGGGCGAACAGTTGTCATCGAGCCAGGAGAGGTCCAGCGCATCATGCGCCGCCGCCACCTGCTCAAGCGAGGTCTCGTCGATCTCGTCCATTTTGGCATGGCTGCGGTATTCCTTGCGGGCATCGATCTTGATCGCCTGCGTGACGCTCATGCCGCTGGCCAGAACATCACTGACCAGCTTGAAGAGCGTCAGATCGAGCGTGGCCTCGGGATGCAGCGCCATCGCGGCGCCGAGGGCCATGGCCCGCTCCGTCTTGAGGTCCTCTGCCAGCGAGGCCGGGTAGCTGATTTCACCAGCGTCGGGGGCCTCCTCTCCGGTGGTGTTGGTCGACGAACCGCGCGCGCCCTCCTCTTTCACGGTGTCCTCGGGGCGCACGAGGCCGATATGGAGCGTAATCTTTCCACCCTGCCACGACGCGATCACCCCGGACCGCGCGAGGTCCTCGGCGCTATAGGCCTCCTGCAGATCGCGCGCTTCGTCTTCCAGAGCGTCCACGCGCTCGTAAAGGGCATTGTAGGCATCGTCTTCGAGCCCCTCATCCTCCATCTCGAGCTGCAGTTTCTCAAGCTCGGCGGTGATCTCATCGATGCGCTTCTGGCTCGCCTCATCCGGCTCGATCGGGCTGGGATAGACTCGGCCATAGTCGGCCATGGTCGCGTAATCGTAGCGGACCACCGAATCGGCCCAAGCAAAGCCCAGCTTTATGCGGGCCTCCTCGGCGGCGGCCGCGAGCTTCTCGAGCAGGATGGTTTCGACCAGCGCAGCGTCTTCCAGCACCGAATGCTCTTCCAGGAGATCGGCCGCGATCGCTCCGCCGCGGGCCTCGTATTCCTCGCGCACGAAGGTACCGATGTCGTCGCTGACCTGCACCCCGCGCGATTTGAGCGCCTGACGGACGGTGTAGGCCTGCAAGTAGCTGTCTTCCTTGGTGAGCGCCTCGAAGACCTCGCGCTGCACTTCCTGGCTCGGATGCTCAGCAAAGGCCTTCATCGTGTCGAGTGTGATTGTCTTCGCGCGAGCCGCCGCGCGAATGTCGGGATGAATGAGACCGTAGCGCAGGCGGCCTTTCACGGCAGCGACTGTGGTGCCGAAGGTCCTGGCGATGGTCTCGGGGGTCTGGCCATCGACCTCCATCATCCGCGCGAAAGCCTCGAACTCGTCAATCGCGTTCATCGGGGCTTGCGTGATGTTCTCGGCGAGCGACAAGGCCGTGGTGACGTCGCAGTCGTCCCGGACGAGACGGCAGTCCACCTTGGTTTTCGCCGTGAACCCCTTGACGGCCTTGTCCGCGACCAGCTCTTTCAGCGCGGCATGGCGCCGGCCACCGGCAAGCACGGCATATTTGCCGTCGAGCTTCTGGACAAGGAGCGGCTGGAGCAGGCCCAGTACGGCGATGCTGGCCTTCAGATGGGCGATGTTCTCGGGGTCGTAGGTTTCCGGGGAGTTGCTACGCACATTGGCTGGATGGGCAGTCAGATCGCCGATGGCGACGGAGACGGGTTTGAAGCTTGCGGTCATGGGATGTCCTTTTCGATGGGTATGGTGAGATCCGCGCGTTCACGCACGTGACCAATCCCCGGCTTCGGGGATCAAAAGGACAAAAGGCCCACTCTCCCTTTGAGGGGTCGGTGGGCCTTCATTGCCTGAGATGTCGGGGAGGAGTCCCCTGCCCTTCTACCAGTCGCGCGCCAGCATGATGGTCAGCACGCGCGTGGTGGTCGTGGGGTTGTCCGGGGTCTCGGCTCCGTAGCGAAAGTCGGAATCCGCTTCATACAGATCGATTTTCCAGAACACGGTCTCGCCGCGGACCGTGACCGACCCGAAATCATGCCATCCCTCCGGGTCGTTCTCGGGCTCGAACACATCAAACTCCCCGGTCGCCTTCACCGCCTCGGCCATGAAGCCGTCACCAGCCTCCATGAGCGAACGGGTAACATGCATCCGGCCTTGGATGGGCTGCGCGGGCGGCACTCCAAGGCACGCGAGTTTGCGGAACGCGTCGTTCTGCGCCGCGATCACGGTCGGATCCGGACGGTCTGACTGGGGTTGAACGGTCATGGACATGGGTCTTTCCTTTGAGAAGTTGAAACACCCTTCCCAAAGCCTGCTTTTTCTTTTCCGCAGGGCGGAGGAACCGAAGCAGAAGGTGCCCTACCCGAACAGCCCCTTGGGTCTGTAATTCGGGTTGGGGATGGTTTCGATCCAGCCGCCCTGGTCCTTGATGCTCTCAAGTGCCGCCGAGAGCGGATAAGCGCCCTCAGACGCGCTCCACCAATAGGCACCGCGTTTGAAGGTGATGATCTTGCGGCCGCCGTCTTCGAAGCAGGCCACCCGCAGCGTCTTGGGTTCCTTGCGTGACATGCGAGTCTCCGTTCTCCGTGTGGTCAGGCGGCCTCGGCACTGCGCCCTGCCCTGCCCGTCTCCGATCTGGCGATCAGATAGTCGCAGGCGCGCTGCGCATCCGCGGCGTGCTTGAAGATCGCACCCTTGTCCGACCGAAGGACCCGTAACCAGTTGTGGAGATAGGCGGCATTCATCTCGAGCGTATGGGCCGTGAAGCCGAGCGTCTGACCCAGGAAAACCGAGGTCAATTCCGCCACATATCCTGACAGTCCAGCCCCATTCTGAAATTTTTCGGCAATGAGAACGGTTTTGGTCATGCCGCTACCTCCTCTGCATGGGGCTGCTGCGCATGCATCCAGTCGGCCGCCTGCTGCGCCTTGCTGGCGGCGGTGAAGATGGCCTTGGGGTCGTCTTTCAGGACCTTGAGCCACGAGGCAATATAGGCGGCATGATCGGGGCGCGGATGGTGGGCGACCCCGAGGTCTGCCAAGACGAGCCCGCTGAGAATTTCCACGCAGCATTCTTCGGCGGCATAGGCGGCCGAACCAAAGCGACCGGAAAGATCGCGGTCGAGCCTGTGCTTTGCGCCACTGGCGTGACCATTCTCGTGTAGCCAGACACCGTAGAACGACGCGGCATCGCGAAACGAAGTGAACGGCGGCATGAACACGGTGTCGGCCGACGGGCGGTAATAGGCTTCCGATCCACCGAACTCCGTCTTGACGCCCAGGTTTGTGATGAACGCTTCCGCATGGGCAAGGCGTTCAGCCTCGGGCAGCACAGGGGTCGCCGGGCGCTCGTACCCGTCCACTTGAGCGATGTTGAAGACAGAAAATGCGCGGGCGAACATCCGTCGATGCCCGTCATCATCGTCTTCGTCGTCGGCCTGCTGGGAAACCTTGATCTCCCTCCACAAGACGACCGTGGTGGAGCGTTCTCCTTTACGCACCTGCGCGCCGGCATCCTGCCATTGCTTGTACGTTCCCCAGATACCGTCGCCATATCCGGCGGCAAAGCCCGTGGCCCAGAGCGCCAAAGTGTTTATGCCGCGATAGCGCTTGCCGGATGAAACGTTGGTCGGACGCGCGATGCTGCTCCCGTCGTGGAACCAGGGCGCACGCCAGTCGCCGGTGCCTGCCTCGATGGCGGCGATGATCTCGGTGGTGATACGGTTATAAACATCGGCGCGCCCGGCCGATGAGGAAGAGCGGGACATGACAGGTCTCCAGGACGGGCGGAGCAGGCCTCTCCCGCTCTCCTCATCCCGTCACTCACCCCGATCCCAAGCTCCCTCTCCCTTTACCGCCGCCCGAACGGGCGGCGTCGCGCCCTCGGGCGCGATCCGGGCCAGCACACCCTCGATCCGGTCAACTTCCTGCTGGAGCGCGGCCCGCTGCAATCCGGGCAGCCGCTTCTCGCGCAGCAACATGCGTGCCTCATCAGCACTTCGCTCCCAGACGGGCCTGTGATGTTCCGCGATGCAGGCGTTCGGGCAGCGGGTCGGTTCACAAAGCGCTGTCAGCGGGCGGTCTGCCGCGGCATCCGTCACGCGCTTGAGGCACAGGGCGGTTGCCGGATCGAAGAAGCAATCGGCAAGCGGTCCGACATGCAGGGTGCGGGCCAGACTGGCGAGCATGATGCGCAGACGGGACCGGTCCGCGATCATCGGCGGCAATGGCCCGAGCTCGGTGGCTGTCTCGTCGAGGGTACGCGCGACACGAGGACCGGCCGGCCCGCCAAGGTCAGCCCCGCCGCGCCGCCTGTCGAAATACTCGAGCAGATCGTCGATCTGACCGAGCCGGCGCTGCGCCTCGACCTCGGCGCGGAAACCCGAGGCGCTGCTACCCGCGTAGCCTTCGAACGCGGCGACGGATGCATGCTTGTACTGGATCATGCCGGCCACCGTTCCGAAGGGACGGTTGGCGATGTGCCATGCGATCGTGCGACGAAACTGGCGGGTTGTGATCCGCCAGGGCTTACCGTCCGGCCCGGGCGGTATGGCGGGCGCCTCTTCCGTCCCGAACAGCCTGTTCAGGTGGTCACGATAGGCGTTGATCTGGCGCACGATCTCGGCGGAGACGTGCGGTTTGCTACTTCGCGTCACTGACAGCACGGGCCAGAGCGTATCGAGACCATGGGCAACAGCCGCGCGCCGGGTCAACTGTTCGAGCACCCCGATCGCATGAGCGACGGGCTCGATGGTCACCCACTCCGCCGACGCTCCCCGGGCCCCCTTTCCCTTGTACGCAGTGGAACGGACGCGGTGTCGTGACACGGTGCCATCCTCGCTGCGCGCAAGCGTCAGGCATCCCCGGCGCATCGCCTGCACCTCGCAATCGCGCATACCGGTCAGATAGGCGCAGACCACGTAGGCCGCTGCCTGCAGCATGCGCTCTTCCAGGACGAGGGATTTGGCATCGAAGCGGTGCCGCCATGGCCGGCCGAGATCGGCATCGACCGAGATCGGCGTATCCATGCCGCCGGGTTCGATCCCGATATCCGCGATGGCGGCAGCGATGAGATCGGACGCGCCGCCGGCGAGAGCGAGATGCATCGCCGGCTCCCTGGCGGCATCGACGCCTGCGTGAAGATGCAGAAGCTGCACGTTGACGACGGGCAGAAGCTCCCCGCTTACCGGATCGACGGATGCGGAACCGTTGGGCGGGCTAGCCCAGACCGGCACGCCCCGACCCTGCCGCGCGCGGGACCGGAAATAGCGCGCCAGTCGCTGCCGTTGCCGGCGGCGGCGCTCCGTATGCGGCAATCCCTGTTCCGCAACGAAGAGCCGGGCGCGGCGCGCTTCGAGCCGGGAAAGCTCACGCCGGGCGGCGAGAATGTCCCCTGCGAATACCGTGATGTAGCGCAGCGACCATGCCAGAAGCGGCGCAATGATCGGCTCGGGGATGCGCGGGGTCCGGTTCTCGGGAACATGACGATAGCCCGCGACGCGCGCGGGTGGCCGCCCGTCCCACGGTTCGAACGACAAGCCGCCGCCGGGAAGGTGCTCGCGGTAGAGATAGAAGTCGATGACGACCTCGAGAAGCTGCCCGACAATGACGGGCCGCCTTGCCGGGTCCTCTCGGAGATGCCGCGCATAGGCGTCGATCAGCGGAGGATCAATGCGGGCAAGGTCCAGCGCGCCCAATCGTTCGCGGACGAAGCCGAAGAAGCGCCGCGCCCGGTTGAACGCCTGCCGCACGCAGCTGGGCGGCAGCTTCGGACGATGGCCGGGAAGGTCGACATTGAGACGCGCATAGAGATAGGCGCGCATCATTGCCTGCACATCGGCATCTTCGAGCACGTCGAAATGCACGGTGACGTGGCAGCGCCGGGCGTTCTCGCGGAAGACGGCCGGACCCAGATCCCAGCTTGGATCGCCGACGCGTGACAGGTCCTCGCGAGCATGGCCCGGCATGAGCGGCGCGCACGCCAGCACGGGCCGATCGTCGAACGCGGGAGCGCGGGCAAGGGCGGGCGCGGTCATGCGCGCGCCTCGGGCGGCAGATAGAGGCGCTCCTCCCCGGCGCGTAACCGCGCTTCGGCGACAACGGCATCGGAAAACGCGGGCAAGATCTGATGGACGATCCGGGCATGAACCTGCCCGAACTTGACCATCCAGTCGGGACCGGGAAGCCCCTGCCGCTGGTCTTCGACGAAGGACAGGAAGGCCATGATCGCGGGGAGCTTGCGGGCGGTGATGACGGCGTTGGGGCAATGGAGGCATCCCCAGAACGGCTGCTGGCATGGCGAGCCGGCCTCGGCGAAGGGGCTGCTATGGAACCCCGCGCAGGCGGCGAGCCAGAGATCCTGCTCCCCATCGAGAATGGAACCGACCGCATCCGGCGGCATCAGCGGCCCGGCCTGTTCGGGCGCTTCGCGCAGCGTCTTCTCGGCTGCTGGCGCGAGGATGGTCGGCATCGCGGCGACGACAGCGTCGCGGAAGGCATCGGCGACGGTGGCCTCGTGCAGGGGCCGCAGCGATGGCAGATCGGCGTAGTGGCGCGCCGCGACCTCGGGCGTGTGGCCGACCGCGAAGCGGGCGATGTACCCCTCGGTTTTGGTGTACCACAGCGCCTTGTGGGTTTTGCGAAGCCGGGACAGCAGAAGATGGAGCGGCTTGCCGTCCTCATCGACAATCCGGTGCCGTGCCACCCAGGCGTCGAGGCGTTCGCGCGGATGACGGATGCCGGCATGGAGACCGCCGACGTTGTGGTAAACCCAGAGACAATCGGTGGGCAGATGCTGACGGGCGACGGTCGTAATCTCGATCAGCCGGCGGAGAAGGCCACCCGGCGTGCCGAGGCCGCCGTCGCGCACGCGCATGCTCTTGTGCCCGGCGGCGCCGGCGCGCCGCTTCAGGTATCGCAGTTCGACGGTTCCGGCGGAGGGATTGGCCAGGCAATCGACCGTCAGCGCCTTCAGGCATTCCGGCTCGAGGCCGGTATCGAGAGCAAGCAGCACGAGCAATGGCGGCAGATCGGTGACGTGCAGATGATGTCTGCGATGCAGGTCGTCGATCAGCGTGCTGATCGGCAAGCCGCGCCGCAAGCGCATGAAATAGAGACGGCGCAGCTCGACGCTCTCGGTCCGAACGGCTCCATCGCGCGCGATGAGAGCTTCGACATCGGCCCGCGCTCCTCCAATGACCGGATCGCCCTCATCGGTCCGATCCTCGGCGCCGATCCGGCGGAATATCGCTTCCACGTCCGTACGGGCCGCGTCGCGCAGCGCGCGGGCGACGAAGGGACTGTAGGCATCACGCGGGGTCGAGCGTCCCGCCGAGGTTGCCATTGTATAACGCAACCGCTCATGAAGGTCGGGCGTGATACTGTCGGGCCGATCCGCCTCTATCGCACGCAGCGTATTGACGATCTTGCTGACCGTCACATGCCGGTAGATAGCGCCCATTCCCCCGCGTTCGAGTGCCGATGCGAAACCGTCGACATGGGCTGCGCGCATGTCTTCGGGCCCGTCCACTTCCCCCGCCTCATCGGAAAGCCAGGTGAAGAAACGGCGATAGGAGTTTACATACTGTTTGATGACGCTGGCCGCACCGATCGGGCCGCCGAGCGCGGCCGACCGGCGCAACGCGCTGGCAAAGGCGATAGCGAGCGGACGAGGATCGAGATTGGTCATGTCAACCTGGACGGTCCCGCCATGCCGCGCCTCGATGACGAATCTGAGGCCGAGCACCGGATCGGGCTTGGCTCGCTCCGGCGTGACGCGCGCGAAAGCAACGGGCCTGCCCTTGCGGCGACGCCCGCTCATGCGCCCTGCGGTCCCGGCAGCAGTGCCAGCAACTCCTCGACCGCCGAATCCACCGTATCGGCGCGGGTCGCGATATGGTCGAGATAGATATAGGTGGTGGCGAGACTCGCGTGGCCGAGCAGGCGTTGCACCTGCTGCAGCGGGTCGCCCAGGATCAGCCGGTAGCTCTCCATCGGCCCCGCCGGCAATGCGGCTTCGCGCAGACGCTCCTGGATCAGCAAAGCGAGCATATGGACCGCGAAGGTGTGGCGCAGCTGGTGCGGGCTGATCGACAACGAGAAACCATAGTCTCTACAGCGCTTGCAGGCGCGGGCGAAGATCACCTCCCAGGAATTGGGTCGAACGGGCTGTCCGACCTCGGTCAGCCATAGCGCCGCGGGCTCGCGCGGCGTTCCGTTCTCGTTGCACAGGATCAGACGGCATCGTTCCTCTGGCGTGCAGACATCGCGCATGCGGTCGAGACCGGCGTCGGTGATATGGATCGGCCGGTCAAAGCGCGCCGCGCCATTGCGCGCGACGAATTTGGCCGCGCCTGCCGCGCGCTCGACATCGATATAGGCCGCGATCTGACGAAGCAGCCGGCGTGGGACCAGAACACTTCGTCCGCGATCGCCCTTGGTGAGCGGCGGCGGCAGGCGCAACCAGAGCTGCCGGTTCTCATCGCCGTCCGGAACAATGACCGCGAGATCACCGGCGAGCAGACCTGAGGCTTCTTCCAGTCGCAAACCTGTCGTGACGAGCAGATCGGCGAAAAGCACGTTGCGCAATCCGTTCCTATCACGTGCGCCGGGGCGTTCGCTGCCGTCAGGCGCGAGGCCGCGCAGACCGACCTCGCGGAAGATGCGGTAGTCGTCCATCGTGACGAACCGGACATCCGACCGCTTCGCAACACGTTCATAGGCGTCGTTGCGCGCGGCGATCATTCCGCGACGTCCACCCTGCGCCGGTCGCCACACGGCACGACGGTTGAACGGTGCCTCGGCGATCAGCCCTTGCCGCTCGCCCCAGCGATAGAGGCGATCAAGGCTGGCGACGGCCCTGTTCCAGCTTGCCGCCGTGATCCGCTGACCGGCATCGCCGCGCCGACGCGCACGATGATAAGCCTCGACATCGTCGCGGGTCGCAGCCCATACGGTCTTGCCGCAAGCATCGAGAAAGCGAAGCCAGACTGTCACATCATAGGCCTGGGCGCGAAGCGAATGCCGCGATCGAATCCCCGATAGCGGCAGGTCGAGGAAGAAGCGATCCAGATCGGGGTCGTAGAGCGCGTCGCCGCGCAGGATCAACGGCACATGCGCGTCGAGACCCCCGGCCTCGCGACGCTCGCAAACATAAATAATCGACACCAGCGCAAAACCCTCCCCATGCCCCCACCCGGTGCACGCTTCGGCCCGGCAGTTCTCAGGCTGGCCGCCGCCAGCTCTTTGGTAAGCGCGGCGGCCAGCCTGAAAACTGCCTACCGTCGACGCCTGTCACCCATCCTACGGCAAGGTGGCATGCGGTGCAGACTGTCAAGATAACGCGACGATCTCCTCGCGCGCATAGGAGGTGTTGCCGAACTTCGAGAACCCGAAATCACGGTTCAGTCGATGGGGGGCTTTCGTGGCATGGGCCAGCTCATGCGCCCAGACCCCGTAGAAGTTCCGCGGGTTTTCGAACCGCGCGATCGACGGCATGAAGACCTTGTCCACGGGCGGCAAATAGTAGGCTTCTGTTCCCGTGAAAACGGTCGTGATGTCGATAGCATCGAAAAACGCCTGCATGTGCGGGATGGGCTCGGACGGCGGATGCTCGGGCACGGGCTCCGGGTCGGGGAAGAAGCTGTCGGGCAAGCCATCGATCTGGCAGGCGTTGAACACGCGGTAGGATTTCTGGAAGCGGAATACGCGGGCCTCCTCGGAGCGATCATCCCTCTCCCCGTGGTCATCCTCGCCGCCGGCGTCCCTCCGGCTTTGACCGTAGTAAACGACGACAGAGGACTTCTCGCCCTTGCGGACCTTCGCATCCAAGGCATTGGCCTGCGGAAGCGTCATCCAGAAGGGCGAGCTGTGGCCCGCCATCACGGTGCGCATGGTCAGCAGGAAGTTGTTGACCCCCTGGTAGGGCTCACCGCCCACGCGCAGGGGACGAGAACTGCCGCCAGCGGTCCAGGGCTTGCGCCATGGAAGGACGCCGCGCTCGATGATGCGGATGATTTCGTTTGTGATGACCTCGGAGGCATCGAATTTGGGCGTGCTGGATCGGGCCATGGCTGGCGTCCTTTCGTGTGTTGGTGAGAAGATTGGGGATCAGGTTGACCGACGGGGCCGCGGATCGTTGGCGATCCTCGCGCCGAGCCCTTCGACCATGTCGATGTAGGTGGTCAGCGAGACGCACTTGCCGGCACCCGAATGCTCAGGGTCGAGCGATCCGTCCCGCGTCACCCGCGGCAGGTTCGCGAAAGCGACGACATCGGTGACGGGTCGGAGATCGATGAAGGGCGTCCCGCGTGCGACCGCAAGAGCGGCCAAGGGAAAGCGCTCGATCGGCGCGAGGGTCGACACGGTGGTCCAACCGAGATGGATGAATGTCCCGCCCTCGCCGCAGATCACATGCGCATTCGGCAATGTCGCCGCCTGCCTGAGATGGACGAGATCGCGCAACACGGTCTTGCTTTCGAGCCGCCGTGCCAATTCTAGCTGGCCAGTTCGTCGCAGTTCCTTGTGCCGCCACCAAGAGGCAGCGGTCGCGCGCAGCACGCGCAAGACACCTGTTTGCATGGGAATGCCCTTCATCAGGAAAGACAGACCGGAATCCGGCCCGGACCCATCTGAGCGGCCCTAAAGGCCCTCATCCGTCAGTCACAAAACCCGAAGAACACTTTCCCTTTCCCCGATCCCTTTAGGCACACAACAAAACTGAAAGCCCGGGACATCTGCCAAAGCCATTGATTTCATGCAGCAATTCAAGATCGGCAACGCATATCGGCAGAACCCTGCCCTTAATCAAGTAAAATGTCGAAATTTCAATTACTTAGAAAGCGCAGAAGATCGGCAAAAGGCTAGAAACGCCCGCCAGGATCGAACCCTGCTTCTTCGAGGAGCATATTCCTACAGAACTGGCAGACCTTTCGGTCGACATCCAGAGGGAAGCCACCGGGCTGGGACTTGGGTTGCATCCTGACAGCGCAGCCGAACTTGAGGAAGAAACCCGCCCTCTCGCCCTTGAGGCCCGGGCGCAGGTCATCGTTCAACGGGCCATCGATGAGATGCATCGCATAGGCACCCTGCCCCGCCCCACATCTGTGGAATTCCTGACTTGGGTCCATAAGAGCTTCTACGACGAGATGCCGAATGAGTTTCGGGTCATCGAACATCCCGACGGCACACAGAAGCCCATCGCTCCGGGACGCATGCGCCAGGATGACGATCGGGAAGCCGCAGTCGGGCGCCACCTACCTCCATCATCGTCGTGCGTTGCGGCGTTCATGGATCACTTTGACAAACGGTTTCAAATTGCGGCGCGGTCTTCGAGCGGACGGATCATCGCGATCGCGTCTGCACATCACCGGTTGAACTACATCCACCCTTTCCCGGATGGCAACGGTCGTGTCAGCAGACTGATGTCTCATGCCATGGCCCTTATCACGTGGGCTGGCCCGCAGGTTAACCGATCGGGGCGAGTACAAACGGATGACGAATCTGGCTGACAGTTCACGCCGCGGAGGCCGCGACGGACGGGGAATTTTTCAAAGGCGGCACTGAAGACGTTCAATGAATGACTCCTAAAGGTGACGCTCGACCAGATCACCCTCTCAGCAAGATTGTTCGATCTCTGTGGATTGAACCAAAGGTATCGACGTCTTGTTGCTGATACCATCGATGACAAGCGCGCTCCGGAGCTGATCTCGGCGGTTCTCCGGCATGGCTCATTGGAACGAGGAGACGCGCAGATTATACTCAAGACGTCCGAGCGAACGGCACGCAATTCGCTCCGCAAACTCACCGCCGCCGGTTAACTGACCTCCGCGTCTCCGAAAACGCCGCTGGGGTTAGCGTTTCCACTGGACTATCAAGAGAGGCTCTTTCTAAACCTTTTTGGTGATGGTGACCTTCCCGTGTGACTGGTAACTGCAGCACCCTGTTTCGGGCCAAGTCCGCAAGCGCAGCCTCTTTCCGTGTTGGAAATAAGTTCACAGCTGTGAACCATCCCGAGCTATCCTTCTTGTCAGCCAAGTTCACAGCTGTGAACTCATCATGCAGCATCCCGCCGCATCAAGGCCATGATCATCGGGCCACAGGAGAACTCCCCAATCGCCGCCTTTGAAGATAGGGTTCTCAAGTAGCCTCCAGGTGATCGGATATCTGCAAAGCGTTCAAGCATTGCAACAACGACAACAGACGCCTCTTCGGGCCCCATATAGCGTTTTGCCTCGTTCCAGGCGGAAGGCGAAATACCCATCATGGGTCTGACCACGTCAGCCACCCGGACCAAATCGTGCCAATGGCGCACAGGCTGCTCGGAATACGCTTTGAATTCCTGACAAGAGGCGAGGACCAAACCAAGCGGTATGTTCGGCATCAGTTGGTCGTCAGTAGTCGAGGTTGAGTTAGCCTCATCGTCAGAACACAGAGGGCTATCGGCGACTTCTCGGTTTTCACGCACAGCGTCTCCGCCCCGCGCTTTTTCTAAGCGAGGTTCAAGATCATAAGAGTCTTTATTTGAATTCTGATAGTGCTGCTCAAAAGTAGCGTCATTGGTGCTCATATCTTCTGCTTCACGGCCATCTAGAAGGTTTCGGGCATGGTCCAAAGCCACCCCCAAAGCGTCTTCGATGCGCCTAAGGTCTTCCATTTCTAGTTTTCTACGAAGATCTCGAGCCGTTAGGGCCGCAAGATCAGAGAATTGGTCCCAGACGCCTTGATCCGGACGAAGTGCGCGCCCGTACTCGGCCAGCCCCGCTAGGTCACGCCGCATGAGGCTCACAGTGGCACGTAGGCGCTTGTAACGCTCCTCAGCGGCCCGGACGGCCTCGGCGGCCTCACAGACCTCCTGGAAGCGTCGAACAAGCGGAGAGAGGTCGAACCCGAACGCAACCTTTTCGTCGCCGTAGCGGCGGGCATAGCGCTTCCCATTGGGGCTATCGCGCCGGACGACAAAGCCAGTCTGGACAAGGTTGGAAAGGTGGCGCCGCATCGTCGAGCAGGGCATGCCGTTCAGGCGCTCGCAAATCGCCTTGTTGGACGGATGTACAATCAACTCGCAGTCATTGCCTCCGAGAATCGTCGCTTGGTGAAAGCTGACCAGTGCCTGAAGCACCGTCAAATCCCGATCGGACAAGCCGAATGCGACTCGAGCGGTAGCTAGCTCCCTCAGGACCTCCCACTTGTTGGCGCCGGCTGGGGGCAGGTCTTCCTGCGCCGCTGCCTGATGTTTTAGAATGGCAGCATCTATCGTTCGCCGAAACGGCGTTACGGGCGTGTAGTCCATTTTATCATTCACGAAGACAAAAATTTCCCGGCCCGCGAATCACTTTGGACTTGCGGAAAATGACTCCGGACACTACCTTGAAGGTGCTAGAAACAAGTTAGGGTCTCGTGGAGTGGTCGCTTTGCGGGACCTTTTCTTTTGCCTTTTCGTGCCTCCTTCTTTGATTTCTGCTCTTCCTCAGTCTTCCGACCGCTGCTTCCAGCGATCGTGAAGGTCTTCAATCATGTCATGCACTTGCGTCTCAACCCAATCGGCGAAATCTCCGCTTGCCAGCTCGATCGACAGGCCCTTGGCAGTGCGTTTGACCGTGCCGCCGCGCTTGCCACCGATCTTCAGCGGGACACTGGAGGACGGAGCAGGGGAGGGAGCCTTCTCAGGTTTGAGTGCCTTCGCTACGGCTTTAGCCACCGCTTCAAACGCCTGGACGGATGGGTCATCAGTGGATACGGAATCATCCACAACTGTAGACTCGACACCCTTTCCACGCGCCTCCTCTGCAATCTGACTGAGGCGCTCGCGATCGAGGCCGTTCTCGTCGATGGCGCGGCCCAGAGCGTCCCAGCGAGGCCGACCTATGCCGTGGGCTGGCCCAATGGCGCGAACTAAATCTGAGCCGACGATGTCTACGATGGCGATGGCCATGGAGACCGCAGATTTCGTGACGGTCAAGATTTCTGCCACCTGTGATTGTGTTCCGAAGCCGGATGCCACGAGATCCTTGGCGAAAAGCGCCTTCTCAATGTAGGACAGATCACGTCGACCCATATTTTCGGAAATCTGCGCGCGCAAAGCACTGTCATCATCCAGATTGGCGACGAGAGCGCGGATTTTGGTCACCTTGTCGGACTGGCGTATCGCCTCCAACCGCCTACGTCCGTAGACCAGCAGGTAGCGGTCGGGGTCATCGGGGGCACGGCGCACAAGGATCGGAACGGTTTGACCATTCGCCTCGATCGCATCGCGCAGGTCCAGAACATCCGCCGGGTCGAGGCGATCCTCCATGCGGTCATCCACGATGTTCGTCGGATCCAGCTCCCAAACGTGATGACCATCGACAGCATCGCGCGCGGATCGTAGCGCGCGGTTAGAGCTCATCATTGGCGTGACGGCGCTGGACTGCGGGGCAGGGGAGGGGGCTCCGGCCGACGCGAGACTGTCGAGCATGGACATCCGTTTCTTCTTGCTGCTGCTCATAGGCGCCCCCAAGTCTTCTGGATCAGGTCGGCGATCTCGTCATTCAGCGTGTTCAAGCTCTCGAGTGCGCGATCATAGGTGGAACGGGTGAACGCGCTGCGTTCCACCTCGTAGAGCGTCTGCTTGGTCAGGCCTGCATCGGAGATGGCTGTAGACTTCAACATGGGCGAATTCAGCACGGCTTCGCCGTACATTGTTCGCAGGAAAGCCACGATGCGGTTCTGCGGCGCATCCTGCGGCTCGTAGCGGGTCAAAACATAGCGCATCCAGTCATGAGACATGTCGGCGCCGCTCTCAGCGATCACGTCCATGAGGTCGGCTGTCATGCGGAGGAATTGCGACATGGACATCACATCAAGCATTTCCGGGTGGATCGTCACCAAAACGCCCGTGGCCGCGGACAGTGCGGACATGGTCAGAAATCCTAGCTGCGGTGGGCAATCAATGACGACCACGTCGTAGTCCTCGTCGACCTGGGCCAACGCCTCTTTCACGCGGAAGAAGAAAAGTCCTGCATTGCCCTGAGCCAGCGCGCGCGGGGTATCGTGCTCGAACTCCATCAGTTCGAGGTTTCCGGGAATCAGGTCCAGATTGGGGATATAGGTCTTGCGAATGACCGACCGGATCGGCTCTGGGTCCTCATAGCGGATCGCATCGTAGAGAGTGCCGCCATCTTCGAGGTCCAATTCCGGCTGAACGCCGTGCAGCGCGGTGAAGGAAGCTTGTGGGTCGAGATCAATGCCCAGCACACGATATCCGCGCAGGGCAAGCCGTTGAGCGAGATGGGCAGAGGTTGTTGTTTTTCCCGAACCGCCCTTGAAATTCATCACGCCGATGACCTGAAGATGATCACCTTCTCGTCGTCCGGGAACGTAATCACCCGGCTTGCGAGCGGTTTTTTCAAGGAGCACACGCAGCGCCTGGATGTCCTGCGCCGAGTAAAGACGACGGTTGCCGGCGGTCAGCTCGGGAGAAGGCCCTTTGCCATCTAGATTGAGTTTGCGAAGATAGGAATCGTTGACGCCGAGCAGCGCCGCAGCCTCACCAGAGGTGAATTTGCGCATGGTCTTCTCGGCATCGGGTGGAAACAGGCTCTCACGTTGCGAATGCAACTGGTTCGCCAGCCATTCAGAATGCTGGCGGATCACCGCGTTGAGATCCTCATGCTCAAAGGTATTATCCATCTGCCCTCTCGCTTCCGAGACATCGCGTCTTTGGCGTGTTCACGGAAATTGACGTTTTTCGCCTCGCTTCCGTGACTATTGGCGCAAGAGTCGGATTCGCGCAAGGTTTTTCCACATCTAGTGGGCGAGTCCTCACCGAACACAAGGGTGTTTGGTGTCCTACTGCATGGTGTAACGCACCGCATCTCACTAAAAGGGACAGGGCAGAACTCTTTTCGGAGGTGTCCAAAATGGCTTTTGAACGCACCAAGGCTTGCCTTTTGGCAGTTTTGGATATACATACGTGGATGTTTATCCATGCCTGAGAGGACAAGATGCAAGTTGCCAAATGGGGAAACTCCCTTGCCGTCCGGCTACCCGCGGATCTTGTGCGGGAACTCGGCTTAAAGGAAGGCGATCAGGTCGACCTGGTAAAGGACGATGGAACCATTCTTGTGAGACGCCAACCTCGCGCTGATGAAGTCCTACAGGGGCTAAGGCGTTTTCGCGGAAAACTGCCCAAGGACGCGCGTCTAAGCCGCGACGCCGCGCATGAGCGCTGAATTCGCAGATACGAATGTTGTGCTCTACCTGCTCGACGATGGTCCAAAGGCTGAGAGGGCAGAGGAAATTCTGGGGCAGGGACCCCGGATCAGCGTCCAAGTCCTGAACGAAGCGATGGTAAATTGCCGGCGGAAAGCTGGTCTCAGTTGGGAAGATACCGGAGCGTTTCTTGAGGGTATTAAGTCCTTATGCCCTGTCGAGGACCTCACGATTCAAACCCATCAAGTGGGTCGCGCGTTGGCGGAGAAATACCAGTTATCGGTCTATGACGCGATGATCGTGTCTGCCGCGCTGCTCGCTGGGTGCACGACGTTATGGACTGAGGACATGCACGACGGATTGCTAGTCGAAGATTGGCTGCGCGTCGTCAATCCATTTGCCTGACCAGCAACCCAAGTCGCTCCGCCCGTTCCAACAGCATTCTGACTGAGGAAGGCTGCCAGCTGGTGCGACCGCGAGGGGTGCGCTCACGCATGGATTCCAGTTGGTAGCAGATTGCCTGCAAGGTGATCTCGGGGTCAGCACCTTTGATTGCCGCGACAATCGCGGGCAGGCGATCGTCGGTTTCGCGACGTCCAGCGCGTCCAAGCACTTCAGCGGGCAGAAAGCCGTCGCGCACATATGCTTTCACGGCGCGGAGCAGGCGGCTTTGGGTCCAATGGCGATCTGGGGGCAGGGGGCCATTGATAATCCGCAGGATGTCTTCCCAAGCCATATCGGGGCGCAAGCGGCGCACATGGGGCACCCAATCTTGCGCGGTCTCGTTCAGGCGCTCCATGTAGCCGTCCTGTCGCGCCAGCCGCACCTTGCGCAGCGCGGCGGGATCCTTGGCGCTTAGCCCAGGATTGCCACCAACGCGACCTTTGGCGCGCGCAGAGGCCAGCCCGGCCTTGGTGCGCTCGCGGATCAGGGCGCGTTCGAATTCGGCAGCAGCGCCCAAAACCTGCAACGTAAACTTGCCTTGCGGCGATGCAGTGTCGATCGGGTCTTGGAGGGAGCGGAAGAAGGCTCCTTTGCCCTCCAGCCGCTCAATCACCTCCAGCAAGTGCGACAAAGACCGCGCAAGCCGGTCGATCCGTACGACAACCAGCGTGTCGCCGCTCTGGACGCGCTCGAGCACCCGCGCAAGCACCGGACGCGCGCGATTGCCGCCAGACGCGTGTTCTTCGAAGATTTCGACGCATCCTGCGGCTTGTAGGGCCTCAGACTGGGGCAGGGGGGTCTGTTCCTCTGTGGAAACGCGGGCATAGCCAATCAGGGGCATGAAAACGAGCCGTTTGCAATTTAAGGTATTGCCAATAAACGACCGTTTATAAACGAATGCAAGCAAGTGTTCTCTCGTCGTGCTGATACACAATCCCCTGGTTTCCTTGCATTGATTGCGATCTGAAAGGTTCCGTCGGCAGTCGCGCGCACGTAATGTGTAAAGAGCATTGTCGATGGTCACAAAACAGCTTAGGCAATGTGCAAATAATCTGTATTTTGCACATATGATGCCACAATCGAGTATTATTCCTGAAGATTTCGACGAACCCCTCGACATCGGAGAGGGGGATGAGGATTCCCCGGAAGAAAACCTCTGGTTCCTGCCGGGCCCGATCGAAGAGGAACCGGATTACCGGCCTCCCGGACTTCGGGCGGGACCGCCGGAAAAGGGCGTCATTGATGACTGGGCAAGGGCCGAAGCACATCAGGCTGCGCTTCTGGCAAGGGTGGCCGGACGCTTGGGTGCGTTGGATCACCGATTGGCTCGCGCGCCCGAAGGTTGGCGGCATCGGCTGGCACTGATCGAAGCGGCAGACCTGAGCTGGTTTGCAGGCGATCGCGTAGGCACGGATCGTCTGGCTCTATGGATATCTATGCGCCTGTCAGGCGCACAAGACGACCCAAATGCTTTGGCGCGAATTGGATAGGCCGTTCGGCGACTGACAGGCGGTCCTGACCCGATAGTCTATATCGCAGCCTTCCTCGACCACCGCGATCCCGAAAACATCGATGAAAATGCCAAGCGCTTCGACGATCGCGCGAGCGGTTGGCTGGATTTGATGAAACAGGCCGCCGATCTTCATCCGATCACCCGCGCCTGCATGGGGTTTCATCTCTGGAGTCTTGCGGGCCTTGAGCAGCAGGGCGATCGGGTGGAAGCAGCGGTCACGGCGGCGCGCATCGCGGCTAGCGAGGCAAACGGGGCAGTTTTCGCACCGTTGGCAATGGGCGGGGCAGGGGGCCTGCGCGCGAGTGGGCCATCGGCAAAGCGCCTCGAACATTGGCTCAATGGGATGCAAACAGCTAGCCTCACGGCGATGCGGCACCTCGATGATATCCAGTTCGATCTGAACAACCGACATCTCTTTGAGAGTGCGAGATAAATCTTAGGTTTTACTGGCTTGGAACTGCAGGCTTTAATAGGATTCTATTGAAAAGGCTGCAGTTTGGATTTCCGCCATGAAACACCGTTCGCCTCCTGAAGAGCAAGATGATCTCCTCCGGCCCAGGCTGGTCGACATGATCGACATGCGCCACGAACTGGTGAAGCTGGCCGAGCTGATAGATTGGGAGTTCTTCGAGCGGGAGTGGGCCGGGTTCTTTCCCTCGGCAACCGGGCGCCCGGCGACGCCGCCCCGGTTGGTGGCCGGGCTCATGTATCTCCAACATACCTTCCGCCTCTCCGACGAGGCGGTGATCGCGCGGTGGGTCGAGAACCCGTACTTCCAGCACTTCACGGGCGAAACCTTCTTCCAGCACCAGCGGCCGATCCATCCGTCGTCGCTCAGCCGATGGCGGGACCGGATCGGCGAGGAAGGCGCTGAATGGTTGCTTACCAAGACGATCAAGGCCGGGCGCGCCGGCGGCGTCATCGATGACAGCGGCCTGTCCCGCGTGTCGGTCGATACCACCGTAATGGAAAAGAACATTGCCCACCCAACCGACGGGCGCCTCTACGAGACAGCGCGGCGCAAGCTGGTCGCGCTGGCCGGGGACCTTGGCCTCTCCCTGCGGCAGACCTATGCCCGCAAGGCGCCTCAGTTGGCGTTGCAGGTCGGGCGCTACGCGCACGCGCGACAGTTCAAGCGCATGCGCAAGGCTTTGAGAACGCTGCGCGGTTACGCGGGGCGGGTCATGCGCGACATTCGCCGCCAACTCGATGCCGTCCCCGGAGGAGCCGTCCGCGACACCGTGCTCGAAATGTTGGCGCGCGTGTCGAAACTGCTGCACCAGGCGCCAAAGAGCCGGGGCAAGATCTACGCGCTGCATGAGCCCGATGTCGACTGCATCTCGAAGGGGAAGGCTCGCGTGCGCTACGAGTTTGGCTGCAAGGTCAGCATCGCGACGACGATAGATGAGGGCTTTGTCGTCGGCATGCGGGCCATGCCCGGAAATCCATACGACGGCCACACCCTGGCCGAGGCGCTGGAGCAGGTCGAGACGCTCACCGATTGCCGCCCCGAGCTCGCGGTTGTTGATCGCGGCTACCGCGGCCATGGCGTAACCAGAACGCGTGTCCTGATCTCCGGAATGCGCCGCGGGATGACCGAGCCACTGAAGGCCCAGCTCCGGAGGCGCAGCGCAATCGAGCCGGAAATCGGCCACATGAAGATGGATGGTCGCCTTGCACGCTGCCCACTCAAGGGCGCCGCCGGCGATGCCATCTTCGCCGTCCTGTGTGGCTGCGGGCACAACATCCGCAAGCTCCTGGCCTACCTGAGGGCTCTCTTGCTCCATTGCCTCGCTTGGCTGGAGACCTCGATTGCCGGATACACCGCCCGGAACACGCGTCAGAAGACGTTCATCGCCAGCGCATAGCCTTGTTCAAGCTCGACTATCCAATCATGGTGTGCGAGGGCCAAAACCGAGATGTCAACACTCTCAGGCAAGACACCGCCGGCCCTGAGCGCCTTGCTGACCGAATGGCCCGTCGTTTCCGCCCCGATAGCCGAGAAGCGGATCGGTGCCAGCCGAGCCGCCGTTCAACGCAATCTTGCCTGGATGGAAGCCAGAGGCCTAATCCGTGAGGTGACGGGGCAGGGACGGTTTCGGATGTGGAGTATTGCGATTTAGGCCGACCAGTAGCCACACAAAATTTGTTCCGGTTTCGAGCGCTTCGATTATGGGTTATCGTTTATGAGCGTCATCCCAGTGTCAGCACCATGTCGCCCGAAAGCGACAAGTCCGGGATATGCAGGTTCTCAGGTGCCGGACCTTTGCGAATGCGCCCGGCCGCATCGTAATGCGAGCCATGACAGGGGCAGAACCAGCCCCGAAATCCCCCGCCCCATCGCCCAGAGGGACACAGCCCAGATGGGTACAGACACCGATCATCACCAGATAAGCCTCGTGACCCGCAATGGCGCGATTCTCATCGCTTGCCAGCGCATCGTCGGGCAGATTGGGGTTGCGCGCCTGGCTGTCGGGCAGGTCAGAGACCGCCTCTGCCCGAGCCTGAGCCATTTCTGCCTCCGTGCGATGACGGATAAAGACAGGTTTTCCGCGCCAGTTGACGGTCAATTGCGTTCCGGGCGCGAGATCGGAAATATCAACAGTGATCTGTGCCAAGGCGCGGACATCGGCGGAGGGGTTCATCTGGTTCACCAGTGGCCAGAGCGCAGCCCCTGCGGCCACGACCCCCGCCCCGGCCGTTGCATAATACAGGAAATCCCTGCGCGCGGTATCCTCTGACGCTTCCATCACCGGGCATGTGTGCGCGTCTCCAGCGCTGGAAGGTCAACACGCGAGATGTAACGTTTTGTCAGTGCACCTCTCTACGGATCAACAAACAAGCCGTGTCGGCGCATTAATGGTGTGGGGCTGCGCCTTTTGCCATCATGAGGTGATGCTCCTGGTGATGCGCCCCGATGGTCATCAGGCCAAAAAAGCCAAGTCCCTGAATCTGCGCGGCATCGCCATCGACACTGAGCGCCACCCCATCTACGAGATCCTCTGTCACAACGTCCCAGCCGGATTCAGCCGCGAGAAAGGGCGCATGGGCGGGCACCATGGCGCGGATGGCCTCGAGAACACGGGTGGTGCCCCGAATCTCGAACCGGGCCCCTTCCGGCCGCAGGGTGCGGGTGACCACGGCCTCCTGGGTCAGAAGGTCCATATCGACCAGATGGCGGCGCAATCCGTCGATATCGACCCGCTCCCAGTCCGTCTCGGGATCGGCTTGCAGGATCGCAACGATTTCCGCCAGGGCGGCAAAGGTTGACTGCCCGGTTTCCTGGGGACCCCCCATCGTGTGGCCGTTCGCGGAATGGGCATGCTGCGCGGCCACGGGTGCGGCCATCACTATAGCAAGGAGGAGGGGAATAAGACGCATGGACGGGTCCTTCAATGAGGTGGTGTCATGTTTACGCTAGCAGGGGCGGATGCATCGCAATATGATTTCAATCATATGTTGCCAAACCCCTATGATCTTATCCCGAGCTCAGCCCTGTGCCCTTTTTCCGGCGCGATTGGCGATGTGGTGTTTCACCAAGGTGACCCCACCCACGGTCTCTATGTCGTGCAAACCGGGCGCGTGCATCTCGAGCGGGTCGGCCCAAATGGCGAGCGGTTCATCATTCACCGTGCCCAAGCCGGAACAAGTTTTGCCGAAGCTTCGGTGTTTTCAGAGGTCTATCATTGCGATGCGGTCTTCTTAGAGGCCGGGGCGTTGGTCCGGATCGACAAGGCCGCTGTCTTGGCCGCCTTTGCGGAGCCGGAGTTTGCGCGCACCTATGGCCGCCGTGCAGCTCAACAGATACAGGCGCAACGACAGATGCTGGAGATCGTCGGTATTCGGCGCGCAGAGGACCGGGTCATGGCGGGGTTGGTCGCGGGCCTGCTCGACGGGTCCGTCGTCGAGTTCGCCGCCCGGTTACAGCTAAGCCATGAGGCGACCTACAGGGCGCTGCGAAAGCTCGTGCAGGACGGGCGGGTCAAAAACCCGGCCCGCGGGATTTATCACCTGCGCCCGTGACCCGATCAGCTGTGGCTGGCGAAGACGGAGGTCACCCCGTCGGAGCCGACAAGCAAGGTATCAAAAGTGTCACCTGCCCCGGGACCGCCCATGCCGGGCGAACTCATCGGCATGCCGGGAACCGTCAACCCGCGCGCCACCGGTTGCTCTGCCAGCAACCGCTTGATGTCAGCGGCAGGCACGTGGCCCTCGACGAAATAGTCGCCCACGACCGCCGTATGGCATCCGGCAAGCTCTGGTGCGATTTGCAGCCGGTCTTTGAACGCCCAAAGTTGATCCTGATCGACGTCTTGGGCCTCGACCGCGAACCCCGCTTGCTGGACATGATCGACCCAGGCGGAGCAGCATCCACAGGTTGGCGTTTTGAGCACCTTCAGAAGGGGTGCCGTGTCAGCGGCAACGGGAAATGCCAGGGTGGCTGCTGCGCCTGTCATCAAAAATGTGCGTCGTTTCATTCGGAGGTCCTCTAGGAGTTGTCAGGGAGTCTAGCGTCCTGCGCCGCGCTGTCGAGCAGGTCTGCATGGGCGGCATGGGCGTCGGCGGCGGCGGGCGACACGCGTTGGCTGTCCGGGAGCGTCACATCGAGATCCCGTGCGTGGCGCTCGTCGAGACACGCGGTTTCGAGCTGCAGCGTGACCATGTGAAACCCATATTGTTCCGTCAGTCGATGATAGGCCCGGTTCAGCAGGTCCGCGGCCTCTGCGGGCTCACCATGGCGGATATGGGCAGAAAATGCGTGTTTGCCGCTGGTCAGCGTCCAGGCATGCACATGGTGAACGTCCAGAACCCCGTCGTGGCCGCGCAGGTCCGCCGTCACAGCCTCGAGATCCGTTCCCTCTGGCGTGCCTTCCATGAGGATGTGGACCGCTTCCTTGATGACGCCGACGGAGGCCCAGAGGAGAACCACCCCGAACGCCATGCCGAGGATCGGGTCAATCGCCAGAAAGCCGGTGAACTCGATCACTAGAGCGGTGACGATGATCAGGAGGCTGCCGACAAAGGTCTGGATAATGTGCCAGAGCGCACCACGGGCATTCAGATCGTCCTTGCTCGATTGCCACATCAGCCCCAGCGAGATCACTTCGGTGACCAGGCCTCCGAAGGCGACCCAGAGCATGGGACCCGTGGCCAGGTGAATCGGATTCCCGAGCCGCATCGCGCCCATCCAGATCACCAGAAGCGCCATACCGAGAAGAAAGCCGCCATTCACCAGTGCCCCGATGATCTCGGCGCGGTACCAGCCGAAACTCCGCGCCGAATCCGCCGGGCGGCGCGCAATGCGCTGCGCGATGATGGCCACCAGAACGCCACCAACCGCCGACAGGGTGTGAAACGCATCCGACAGTACGGCGATCGAGCCGGTCCAGAGCCCGATGGCGAGTTCAATCACAAAATAGACGCCGGTGAGCCAGGCAGAAATCATAAGGGCCTTGCCGGAACTCGGCATATGCCCGGCGTGGGAATGACTGGCCATATCAGCTCTCCTTCCGTTTCGTACCGGTCTTTCGCGTCGCGGCGAAGAGAACCGACAGGCCGGTAAAGCCACCCAGCGCAAGTGCGGTCCATGTGGCAGTGCGGGCATCGCCGTTCATCGCCTGGCTGCCCATGTGAGCGAGCAAGAAACTCGCTGGAATAATCCCGGCCATCGTGGCCAGCGCGAACCTCCAAAGATGCAGCTTGCTCAGACCTGCGGCGTAACTGATCATATCGAAGGACAGAAACGGCAGCAGGCGACTGCCGAAGACCAAGAAGGTCAGAGTGTTCTGCGATCCGAACAGGCCTGTGTTAATCTTCTGACCGAGATGACGCTCAACGAAGGGACGACCGAGACCGCGGGCCAGACCAAAAGCGGCAAGCGCACCGAGTTCCGCGCCAAGAACGACAAAGAGTGTCCCGAACGTGTGCCCATAAGCCGCTCCGGCGGCGAGTGCGATCGGCGCCGAGGGCAGGGGGCTTGCGACGATAGCGATTGTCATAAGCGCCACGATAACAATTGGTCCGGCAAGACCTGCCGCCTCGATCCAGCGGTCAATTTCCGCGCGATCAGGCAGGCGAATGTCAACGCCAAGGACGTCCGGGAAGGCCAATGCGACGACTCCCATCAGGAACACCGCAATAAGAAGGATGCGCATCATCATGGATCAAAACACGGCATAGAGCAGAACGAAGAACGTCGCTGCCAAAAGGTCAAAGGCCACGCAGAATGGAATATACCAGTTCGGAATCCGGGCGAGACGATAAGAATTGTGGTGTGACATGTCCCAAAGGGCGTGCAGGGCCAAGCCCAAGGGAAGGAAAGCCCAATGCCATATCAGCCCCAAAAAGGCTGCCGAGCCGAACAAAAGGGCGACGGCGAGCTCTGCCCAGAACACGCGCGCTCTGCCGTCCGCGGCGCCAAAGCCGATATAGGCACCGCCAATCAAAGCAAGCGTGATCGAAGCAAGAGCTATCGAGCTCTTTTCATCCAAAAACAGGTGAGCCGGCATTGTGAGCAAGACAAACAACACACCAACCCATACGGGAGATTTCAAGATTTCCCCGTGTCGATGGTGCGATACGTGATCGCCTGTCTTTTCGAAAATCTGTGCCATGGCTTTGTACCTAGGGATTCCAGCAACTGGAAGGTCAAGGGCTATTCATCCACGCGCGCAACGCAGCGCTCACTCAACCGTTCCACGGTGAGGTCAAAGGACCGATATCAGGACGTATTTGACGCTGACGCCAAGCTCATGTCCGACGCGCGTGGCGATTTTCAGTCATCTTTCGCCTTCTGCCAGACTTGCTGGCAGGCTGAGTAAAGAAACGTCGCTGACCAGGTCAGCAACATGAAGCCCAAAAGCGATTGCAGCATCAGCAACAGTCGAAAGGGCCCGACCACCTCTATGGACGAATAGCCAAGGGTCGAGAACGAGATGCCCGTAACATAGAGAACATCCTGAAACATCGGCGGGCTGTTGCTGAACGATTGCGGCAGAACGCTTGCCACCATCATCGTGTTGAACACGGCGAGCGTCACAAGTTCCAATACGTGCAGCAACAGCAACGCGGAAAACGTCAGGATGATCCGAAAGCCGGAGCCATCCGACCGCTGCGGGGAAAACTTCAGAATGCCCGACAACGCATAATGATGGACAATTCCCATCACGATCGCCGCGCATATTCCGACAAACATAGCCATCAACTCGGTCATACACCCAAACCCGTCTTCCTGTTCAAACAGGTCAATTTGACCATACATCAGGCTTTTAGCACAACGGGACCAATTGATTCTTCACTGGTCAGGCCAACGCGGGGGGCAACCCGTTCAGGGCGACATCCACCGGAACGGTCGGCAAGTTCGATGCGATCCAGCCAGGCCCTTCGCCTGATCCCAACATCCCTTCCGAGATATCGGCGTAGCCCGAATAACCAGCTTGTCTCAACGCTCGAAGCAGCGATGCGGAGCGTCCGCCAGTGGCGCAGATCAGTCCAACAGTGCGATCACCGCTCAGTTCCTTGGCCCTGAACAATCGGTCCGGAAAACCGGACGCGTGCATGCTTATCGGCCATACACCAGCACCTACGCCGGTTTCTTGCCACTCTTTGTGCGTTCTGACATCGATGATCCGCGCCGTATCCGATAGAAGCGCGTCAAAGGCATTCTCTGCCGACCAGACAGATCGGCTCTGCGCCAACAGCGGTGACGCCGCGACGGTCAGCACCGTCATATGAGCACCCAGAACGAAACGGCGCCGGTTCAAATCAAGAGCCATATTCGAAAACCTCATCCTTTGATCGGTTGCGATCCCAAAGGTCACATAACATACGCGCGACGCTACCCGGGAGCACGACACGGTGCAGGCACAGATTTGTATCCATCTGTAGCAAGGGACTGACCTGATACAAACGGCTACAATTCTGCCCATGAAACAGAATGCAACGATGATCTAGGAAGGACGCCATGGGACCGCCACCTCATATCCTTATCGTGGACGACCACGCTCAGATACGCGAAAGCGTCGCGCGCTTCCTGGAGAAGAACGGAATGCGCACGACCGTCGCCAGGGATGCCGTGGAGATGGATGCCAAGCTGGCCACTGGTCACTTCGACCTCCTCGTGCTCGATGTCATGATGCCGGGCGAGGACGGTTTGTCGGTTTGCCGCAGACTTGCGCCAGAGGGTGATCTTCCGATCATCATGCTGACGGCGCTTGGTGAGGAAACGGATCGGATCGTGGGTCTGGAAATCGGTGCGGACGATTATCTCGCCAAGCCGTTCAATCCACGAGAACTGCTCGCCCGCATCAAGTCGGTTCTTCGGAGAAGCAACCGCGACGAACCTGTGGCCGGAAGCCTCGCTGGGAGGAAAGTCTCTTTTGCGCACTGGATACTGGATACCGACCGGCAGGTGCTGATTGACGAGTCCACCACCGAGACCCCATTGACGACCTCCGAGTTCAAATTGCTGGCGGTCCTGCTGGAACGCGCGAGGATGGTGCTCAGCCGTGACCAGTTGCTTGACCTGACCGCTGGTCGGACGGCAGGCCCGATGGATCGCACCATCGACAATCAGATCAGCCGTCTCCGCCGCAAAATCGAGCCGGATGTACTTAGGCCCAGTGTCATCAAAACGGTGCGGAACGGCGGATACTGTCTGGCTGCCGATGTCGAGGATGCGCCGTGATGCGCCGTGCGATGAGATCTCTGAGCGGCAAATTGATCCTGCTTGTGGTCGCGGCACTTGTCGTGGCCCAGGTGATCAGCCTGTTCCTGTTCGCCGACGAGCGCAGCCTTGCGATCCGTGCAGCTTTAGGATTCGAGGCCGCGGGTCGCGCAGCGAATGTCGCGCGGTTGATCGAAGAGGCCCCGCTGGATCTGCAGGACTCGATCCTTCGCGCGGCAAATTCGCCTCTGATCCGGTTCGATCTGTCGGACGCTCCGATCGTGGATCACACCGGTCATTCGGACGGCGGCATCGTGGAAGCGCGCATACGCGCCCTGATGGATGACAGCTACAGCCGGGATATTCGCGTTGAATTGCACGAGGTCGAGGGCGAGTTGCGGCCTCTTCCCAATCTCTCGGACGAGATGACAGAAATGCATCTCGCGATGATGCGCGGAGAGTTGACAGCGGTTGAAATGAACCTGTCCATCGCCATCAAGGGAGCGCGTTGGCTGAATGTCGGAACGCGGTTCGAGCGACCGCCGATCCAATGGCCTTTCTATTCGATGCTGACCTTCGGGATTTCCGCCGGACTGCTTCTGGTGGCGATCTTCTGGTTTGTAATGACGCGCCTGACGCGTCCTTTGCGGCACCTGTCGAAGGCCGCGGACCATCTTGGCCGGGGCGAAGATGTGGGCGAATTGGCGGTCACAGGGCCGACCGAGGTCAGAGATCTGACCGTCGCATTCAACCGCATGCAACGACGGCTGACCCGGTTTGTCAGTGATCGTACACGTATGCTCGCAGCCCTTGGCCACGATTTACGCTCGCCGTTGACTGCCATGCGTGTCCGCGCGGAGCTGGTTGACGAAGAAGAGACGCGGGACAGCCTCATCGCATCGGTCGAAGAGATGCAGAGTATGGTCGAAGCGACGCTCACCTTTGCACGCGGCCTTACCGGATCCGAAGGTGCCGAAGTGGTCGATCTGCGCAATTTTCTGGACAGCTTGTGCAGCGATATGGCGGCACACTGCACCTTTGCCCCGAGTGATGATGTTGCCGTGCGGCTTCGACCCAACGCGTTCCGAAGGGCACTGAGGAACTTGCTTGAGAACGCCGTTCGCTACGGTGGTGCCGCAAAAGTCAGCTGGGCGACCCACGGTTCGAACCTCGTACTCAACATCGATGACAATGGGCCCGGCATTCCCGTCGACCAGTTGGAAAAGGTCTTCGATCCGTTCTATCGCCTCGAGCAATCGAGGTCTCTGGAAACGGGCGGTTATGGGCTTGGGCTCTCAATCGCGAGGACAATCGTCCAATCCCATGGCGGCGATATCCAGCTGGTCAATCAGAACAGCGCGGGTTTGCGCGCTGTTGTCACCATCCCGTTGGATGAAACCGAACTGATCGAAGGAGAAACAGATGAAACTGAACGCGTTGATCCTGCCGTTGCTGGCCAGCTTGCCCGCCAGCATGGCGCAGGCTGATGGACCAGGCTCCTGGACGGGGCACATGTGGGGCAGTGGCTATGGCTTTATGGGCGGCTTCATGATGCTCGCCTTCTGGGGTGCGCTGATCGCATTGGTGGTGTTTCTGGTGTTCAGGCTGCGGGACAATGGCACCCGTCCCCCGGACTCGGACGCGCAGGAAGCGCTCAGGCGCCGCTTTGCAAATGGGGAAATCGACGAAGAAGAGTTCCGTCGCCGCAAAGCAACGCTCGACGAATAGACCCCGCCGCGGACGCCAAAGCCGTCCGACGCGACGCCCACCGACGCTGAATAGGAAAGAACGCCATGGTCCCGGAAATTGGTCACTTCGCACTGGCCCTCGCACTGGCGCTTGCGCTTGTTCAGAGTGTTCTACCGATTGCAGGTGCGTCGCGTAGAAATGCCGTCTGGATGAAATCCGCCCAGGCGACGGCAATAGGACAAGTGCTGTTTGTGGCCATCGCCTTCGCAGCGCTGATGCAGGCTTTCATCGTCAGCGATTTTACCGTCAGGAACGTCGTCGAGAACTCCCATTCGCTCAAGCCAATGCTCTACAAGGTGGCCGGGACCTGGGGCAGCCATGAGGGTTCGCTGCTGCTCTGGATCCTGATACTCGCGGTGTTCGGCGCGGGCGTCGCCTGGTTCGGATCGAACATCCCCGCCGAGACCAAGGCGCGCACCTTGTCGGTGCAGGCGTGGATCAGCGTCGGCTTCCTGTCCTTCCTGCTGCTGACGTCGAACCCCTTCGAGCGGGTGTTTCCGCCGCCGCTCGACGGCAATGACCTCAACCCGTTGCTTCAGGACATGGGTCTCGCCATGCACCCGCCGCTCTTGTATTTCGGGTATGTCGGCTTCTCCATCGTGTTTTCCTTTGCCGTTGCGGCTCTTCTGGAAGGGCGCGTCGATCCGGCCTGGGCCAGATGGGTCCGCCCGTGGACATTGGCCGCGTGGGTCAGCCTTACGGCAGGTATCGCTCTTGGATCGTGGTGGGCCTATTATGAACTGGGCTGGGGCGGCTGGTGGTTCTGGGACCCGGTCGAGAACGTGAGCTTCATGCCCTGGCTTCTGGGCACGGCGCTGCTGCATTCCGCCATCGTCACCGAAAAGCGCGACGCGTTCAAAAGCTGGACCATCCTACTTGCCATCCTGACTTTCTCGCTTTCGCTGCTCGGGACGTTCATCGTCCGGTCAGGCCTGCTTACATCCGTGCATGCCTTCGCCGTCGATCCAGAGCGCGGGCTTTACATTCTGGGTCTGCTGGCCGTGTCCATCGGTGGGTCGCTGGCGCTCTACGCCTGGCGGGCGCCCGAAATGGAGCCGGGTGGTCTGTTTCGCCCGATCAGCCGCGAGGCCGGGCTGCTCGTGAACAACCTCATTCTGGCCGCCGCTACGGGAACGGTCCTGTTCGGGACGCTTTATCCACTGATCCTGGAGGCTGTCACCGGGGACAAGATCTCGGTCGGTCCACCTTTCTTCAACGCGGCCTTCATTCCGATGATGCTGGCACTGGTCGTGTTCATGGGTCTTGGTCCATTCCTGTCGTGGAAGCGGGCTGATATCGCCGGTTTGCTCGATCGCATCCAATTCGTGGCCGTGCTGGCGGTCATTGCAGCCTTGGCCGCATGGTATCTTCTGAACGGTGGGCCGATCATGGCCTATCTTGCCATCCTCGGCGCAGCGTGGCTGCTTTTTGCGACCCTGCGGGAATGGGCGCTACGCATCCGTCTGTTCGAGGTTTCCCTTGCAGAGAGCGCGAGACGCGTGCGCAACCTGCCACGCGCCTCTCACGGTATGACGCTTGCCCATGCCGGCGTCGCTGTGTTGATGATGGGGATGATCGGCTCGACCGGATGGAAGAGTGAGGAGATCGTCTTTGCCGCCCCCGGGACCGAAGTCACGATCGCCGGGTTCGACATCACCTTCGAAGGGGCCGCAAAGGTTCAAGGGCCGAACTACATCGCGGATCGCGGCACCCTTGTGGTGCGTCGGGATGGCGAATTGGTCACGACACTTTTCCCGGAACGGCGGTATTACCCGGTCGCGGAAAGCCAGACGACGGAGTCGGCCATCCGCTCCACATTGGCGGGTGATCTCTATACGTCGATTGCAACGCCAGCCTCCGATCAAGTGAACAACGCCGGAGCATGGACCCTTCGGATCCTCTATGAACCGCTCGTCAACCTGATCTGGATCGGCTCGATCCTGCTGGTGATCGGTGGCTGTTTGTCCTTGTCGGATCGCCGTTTGAGGGTCGGGGCGCCGCGCCGTGCCAAACAGCCAGCCACCGATGCCGTTCCTGCCGAGTAGGAGAGAAGATGAAACGTCTCATTGCCGGGCTGCCGTTTATTGCGGCGGTCATATTCGGTGGGTTTTTTCTCTGGGGGCTCAATCCCGACCGGGATCCCAACGAGATCCCTTCCGTCCTGATCTCGCAACCGGCCCCGGCGTTCGACCTCGATCCCGTGCCGGGGTTGGAGACACCCGGCCTGGCCCGAAGCGATCTTGTCGGCAACGAACGACCGGTCGTGGTCAATGTCTTTGCGTCCTGGTGCGTGCCCTGCCGCGCGGAACATGCCGTGTTGACAAGATTTGTCGAACGAGACGGCATGCGGTTGTTCGGAATAAACTACAAAGACAAACCTGAGGATGCCGTGAAGTGGCTCAATGACCTCGGCAATCCCTACGAGCGGATCGGGTCCGACCTGTCGGGCCGGACCGGGATCGAATGGGGCCTGTCGGGCGTGCCGGAAACCTTCATCGTCGATAGCGATGGCACCGTTTTGTTTCGCTATGTCGGGCCGGTCGTGGGTCCGGACGCCGTCGAACGGTTCACGCAAGCCCTGAAGCAGGCAGGCGCACTGCCAAATGGAGCAGGTTCATGAGACAGTTGATTTTCGCGTTTTGCATCGGGCTCCTTCCCTTTGCCGCCAATGCGGTGGAACCGGACGAAATGCTGACCGACCCGGTATTGGAACAGCGTGCGCGGGAGATTTCCAAGGATCTACGATGCGTCGTCTGTCAGAACCAGGACATCGACAGTTCGAACGCGGGTGTGGCGCGGGACTTGCGTCTGCTCGTACGGGAGCGCCTGGTCGTTGGAGACAGCGACGCGGAGGTGATCGAATACATACGGGCGCGGTACGGGGATTACGTGCTGCTGAAACCGCCTCTGGAGCCTGCGACCTACGCGCTTTGGTTCGCTCCGATCGCTTTCGTTCTGATCGGGGTTTTCGTTGGTGGCGGGCTACTGATGAGTCGGCGAAAGCAAGAGGCATTTGAAGACTTGGGCTCGGAGGATGAGAACACCGTGTCCGAAATTCTCAGGCAAAACGAAGCGGGGGATGCGTCATGATCTGGGGTATTTTCGTTCTTTTGACGCTGGTCGCAATCGGAATTGTCCTCTACCCGCTGCTGCTGTCCAAATCGAACACTCTCACCAGAGGGGATGCGGTACCGGCGATCCTCGCCGATCAGATGCGGGAAATCCAACGAGACATGGACCGCGGTTTGATTTCTGAACAGGAAGCTCAAGCGGCCAGACTCGAGATCAAGAAACGGATCCTCGCGACGACCCGCAATTCGGAAGAAAAAGCCGGATCATCCCGTAATGGTGGCAGAGTCACTCTCGTTGTCGCGGCGGTCCTCGCGCCGGTTATTGCCGCGGGCTACTATCTGACGATGGGATCGCCGGAGGTTCCTTCAATGGCCTTCTCTGCCCGTGCAGAGGAGCGGGCACAGACTGATGAAGTGACGGCGCTGGCAATACAACTTCGCGAAAGGCTTGTATCCGATCCGACCGGCGGCCCTAGCGAAGGGTGGATGCTGTTGGGCCAGACCTATCAGCGCATGGGCAGAGCAGCCGATGCCGTCGAAGCCTTCGAAGTCGTTGCCGAACGGGAGGATGCCACCTCCGCGACATTCTCCATGCTGGCAGAGGCTGTCGCGGTTGCCAATGACGGCGTTGTTATTCCACGGGCGAAATTGGCCATTGATCGCGCTTTGGACCTTGACCCATCCAATCCTGCGGCAACCTACTTCGAGTCTCTGTATTACTTTCAGCAAGAAGAGACGCGTAAGGCCTACGATCTGCTTGTTTCACGACTGAATCAGGAAGAGGCTTACGTTCCCTGGATGGAGACCTATGCAGCGCAGATCAACCGGATTGCAGCGGCAGCTGACCTTCCGGTCGTCAATCTACCCAGCGGGCCGACGTCGCAACCAGGCCCGAGTGCCGCAGATGTCGCGGCGGCGTCGGAGATGAATGACGCGGATCGCGCGGAGTTCATCCGATCGATGGTCTCGCGGCTGGCCGAGCGTCTTGAGGATGAACCGGACGATCTGGATGGTTGGATGCGGCTGGCAAATGCCTATACCGTCCTTCAGGAGCCCGATCGCGCCGTTGAGGCCTACCGCAAGGCTGAAGCGCTGTTGGAGCAGCAGCCCGCCAGTGATCCTCGGCGTGCGGCGGTCCGTGCCGCGCTTGAGCGGCTCGGCGGCTGACTACTGCTCGGTGTCCCGGTCGAGCAGGTCACTCCTGTCCGGCAACCTTTGCGGAAACATCCCGACCACTGGCTTGCGCCAAGGCGTTCATCACGTCCTCGGTTTTTAGCAATTCGGACAGCACAATGCCGTTCGGTGCCGATGGTCCGTAGACGGCATTGAAGGGGATGCCGTATCTGCCGAAACTCTCAAGGTAGCGGGAAATGCGCGTGTCCGGGCGTGTCCAATCTGCCTGCATCGCCGTGACTCCAGGCGCTTCAAGCGCGCTCCGGACTGGCTCCCGATCGATGATAAGTGTCTTGTTCGCTTTGCAAGTCAGACACCAGTCAGCGGTCACATCGACAAAAACGACCTCTCCTGCGGACACGCGTTTCGCTATTTCCGAACGATCAAATGCGATCCAAGCCATTGCCAACTGCGGCGTCGAACGCGCAGGTGCTGATTGCTGCAAGAGAGGACCTGCGGCAATGGCCAGGACAAGGCTGGCTATGGCAATAGACCACCTGAATTGGGACTGCACATTCGGGAGAGATAGTATCAGAACGGCGAGACCGGACAACGCCGCGACCGCGATGACAGACGCAAGCCCGGCGACACCGTCGAGCACCCAGAACAGCCACACGGCGGTTGCAAGCAACAAAACCCCCATGACGCTTTTGATGATCAGCATCCATCGACCAGGCTTGGGCATGAATGCGACCAGACGCGGGAACGCGGCGATGACGAGATAGGGCAGGGCGAGGCCGAGCCCGAGGCTCGTAAAGACGATGAGGATGTCCACGCCACGCCCGGCCAAAGCAAAGGCCACCGCGGTGCCGAGGAACGGTGCCGAACAAGGCGTCGCCATGACGGCACCGAACATGCCAGTGAAAAAGTCGGCGGAATACCCGTTGCGTCCTCCGGCCCCTGCAAGCCGCGTCTGCATGCCGTGTGGAAGGGCGAACTCGAACGCTCCGAACAGATTTGCCGAAAAGACGAGCAGGACAGCGATCATCGCCGCAAGAAACAGCGGGCTTTGAAACTGCAAACCCCACCCGACGCTGAGGCCTGCCGTCTGGAGCGCCCAGAGGACGAGCGCCAGACCCCACATGAACGTCATGATGCCGGCGCTGGCAGCGACGAAACCGAACCGGACACGGGTTGTGTCGTGATCGGTGTGTTTGAGCACAGACGACACCTTGATGGACAGCACCGGCAGCACGCAGGGCATCACATTCAGGATCAATCCGCCCAGCAGCGCGATCGCGGCAATCCAGATCAGTTCCATCATGTCCGGTGTCGTGGCGGCCAGTTCAAAGGGTGGTGCTATTCCTTGCGCCACGCGATCCGCGATGATCGTGAAGGCCCGGTTCTCGCCGTCGGTGACGGTAATCGACGGAGCCACTGTCACATCCGTATTCGACGAGAGGATCGGCAAGCGCGCCCAAAGCAAACGATCCTCTTCTCCCAAACGGATATCGGGTTTGCCAAGCGCAACACCCATACCCAGTTCGGGAAACACATCCGGCGACTGGAGTGGTTCATCGACGCGAAGGCTGACGATCAACTCCGTGAGGTCTTCGTCGATGAAGGCATTTGCCTCGCTGACGCCGCTCGTCTTGGCCCCTTCGGGGACGCGCTCGGAAAACGTACCGATCAGCCCAGCCGAAGTGCTGTCGATGACGTTGCCCCGTCCGAGGCGAAGTGACAGGTCAAACTCTTCCGGGACACAGACATTGGAGCACACCAGCAGTTTGACCTGCGCGGAAAGAGTCACAGGTGCGCCGGGATCTTTGAGCGTTATGCGCAGCGGAAAGACGACTTCACCCGCATAACCAAAATTTTCGATGCCGAAGGCGGTGAAGCGCGTCGGGGCGGGCCACATGAATTCGACATCTGCGACGTTTTCGGAACCGCTCCATTCGACCGAAGGCGGTATTCCCACCTCGCCCGCCGACCGCCAATAGGTCTTCCAGTTTTCGTTCAGTTGAAGGTGAAGCCCGGCTGACAGAGTCTGTGTGTTCTCGGGAACGCCGTCCTGTACACTAATGAGATGCGCGGTGAGTGGCGCGCTCTGGTATTCAGCAGAGGTTGCTGCCGCGACACTTCCAGAGACAACGGCCAGGAGCACGAAGGGAATAAGCAAAACCCGTCGCAGGATCAAAAGGCAATCGATCAAGATACCTGCTTCCTTCCCATATTTTCCGCAGATTTCGCCAGGACGGCGGAAATTGCGTCAAAGTCCACCTGTGGCAAAACCCTGACGACCGTCCGCACAGACAATTCGCGCAACGCCAGTCGCAGAAGATGAAAGGGTTCGACACCCATCCGGCAGAAGGTCTGACGCTTGCTTCGTGGACACGATAGCCTTCAGATCTAGGCAGTCTGCAAGGCTTCCCGCGCAACCTCCAAGTAATGTAACCATCAACAGCAATACGAATACCTTTGCTTTCCCTCGCACATCACTGCCTGTTGCGGGCGACGCTAGGAATCACGGAACTTATGGGCTCGGGCGCTTCCTCGATAGTATCGTTTGCCTTGTCGGAATGGCACGATTTCCCCATGAATCTATGCATCACAAGATGCGCTCCAACGCACAACAGGAGCGGGGCGAAAGCCGATGCATTGCCCCACATACCCGCAAGCGTTCCGCCAGCGAGAAAAAAACCGATCACGGGCAACAGCATCACAATGCAACACGCCATCATTCCGTAATGCATGAGCTTGTCTGTAATCGGCTTATTCTTGGGATTTTCGTCGTCCATGACACCCTCTTTGTCTCGTTCCTGGCGTCATTTGCGACCCTCCAGCAGGGTAAGGTCAAGGATACAAATGGATACACTTCTCGCGGCCTTGTCAGGTTGCCTGATGCCGGGTCTCCCGTAAAAGACATGTACAAACCGTAGGCTAGGAGTGTGTCATGACGACATCGCGAAACAACAAGATCAATCGACGAAGCCTGTTGGGGTATGCGGCTGTCGCTTTGGTTGCACCAAGCGTGGTTCGAGCCGAAACCATTCGCCGCAACATTTCTTCTTTCCGAGTTCATGACTGGCAAGACCATTTCGACACGCTCGGCAAAGGGATCATCATCTCAGACACCGTGACGATGGCGCTACAGCACTGGACAGCGGACGGCGAGATGCGGATTTACCCGACATCCGTTCCGCTGACCGACGAACTCACCAAACGCGGTTACACTGAAGTGGTGGAAAAACGCAAAAACCCCAGTTGGGCGCCGACGCCCTCCATGCGGGAACGCAATCCGGAATGGCCGGCACGTATCGAGGGGGGTGATCCGGACAACCCCTTGGGTACTCGCGCACTGTACCTGTCGTGGCAGTACTACCGTATTCACGGGACACAGGACACGCGCAAGATCGGCCGCCGGTCGTCAAACGGCTGCATCGGTTTGTTCAACGAACAGATCGAGGAAGTCTACGAGCGAGCGCCTGTCGGCACTCAAGTCAAACTCATCTGACCCAACGGGCAAGGCGGAAGATACAGGCATGGACAAATTAACTGCGCTGATTGGTGCCGTTTTTGTTATCGGCGGGGGTTTTGCCGTTTGGCAGTTCGTTGGAGCCGAAGATTTAGCGGTTGGCCACTCCATGACGCCACCTGACACAAGCGAGATTGCCGAAGGCGATCCGATCGTCCAGGTCCAGCTGCCTGACGCACTCTCGCAGCAGGCGGCGCTTGGGAAGAACATATTCGAGGCAAAATGTTCCGAGTGTCACGGCGAAAATGCCGCCGGTCGCAACGGTGTTGCGCCGCCTCTCGTGCACAAGATCTACGAACCGAGCCACCATTCGGACATGGCTTTTGTTCTGGCAGCTCAAAACGGCGTCCGTGCACATCACTGGAATTTCGGTAATATGCCTAAGATCGAGGGATTGACCCAAGGAGACGTCAAGATGGTGGCCGCCTATGTCCGCGAATTGCAGCGGGCCAACGGGATCAACTGATGCGTTGGTCGAAGACGAACCGATGGATTCTGTCGGCCGTTTTCGGCCTTTTCCTTGTAGTTCTCGGGGTGCCAGAGGCGCCGGTATATCATGGTGAAACGTCGTTGGGGCAGGAATACCATGGTCACGAAGACGCAGGGCCATCGACCGAGGCCTCTGGCCACTGCCATCCAGGCCTCGATTGTTCTGTCCCGGCAGCGTTATTGCTTCAGCCGAACATGGCGTACGAGCCTTCTTTTCTGAAAGCCGTCATGCAAGACGGCGCGATCCAACGAACCGAATTGCGCCCGATCAGCGATCCTCCACCGCCCCGACGGTGGGTCTGATTTCACATCGCTCGAAAAGCAGACCCAAAGAAGGATCGAAGACATGAAAAAGACGACTATCGTAGCGGCAGTGTTGATTGCAGGTACTGCGGTCACGGCATTCGCGCATAGCGGTGCCACCGGCATCGTGAAAGAGCGCATGGATGCCATGCTTGCAATGGGGAAGGCGGTCAAGACCGTGGCCCCGATGATGCGGGGCGAAACGGCCTATGACGCAGAAACAGTGCGCGATGCCGCGCGCCTGTTCCAGCAGCACGCCGGTGAGAGCATGACAAAGCTGTTCCCAGAGGGCACAGGGGGCATGCCCTCGGAAGCCAAGGACGAGGTGTGGACCGACTGGGAGCGCTTCGCGGCATTGGCAAGTCAGCTGGAAGAATACTCTGAGGGCCTGGAACGCGCAGCCGACAATGGATTGGGCGGCATGAGCGGCAATACCTCCATGGATGGCGCCTCGATGATGGGCGGCGGGTCAATGATGGGAGGCGATACAACCATGATGGGCGGGAGCACGATGATGGGCCGAGGCGACATGATGGATGCGGCCGCCATTGCCGAAATGCCCGCCGACGCAGCATTCGCGATGACGACCCAGGTCTGTTCCGCATGCCATGAACGCTTCCGGGCGGAAGAAGACTGACCATGCGCCGGTTCTTGACACTCGTCAGCGGGGCCGCCGTGCTGGGCGCGGCCAGCCTCGGCGTCGTGATTGCATGGCCTGTCGGCAGTGCAGTGACTCCGATTGCAATAGAGGGCAATGTCGACCGGGGCGCATATCTGGCGCGCGCCAGTGGGTGCATTGCCTGTCATACCAATTTTGAAGCGGGCGGCGCACCACTTGCCGGAGGGGCGCCGCTCGAAACCCCGTTCGGAACGTTCTACCCGCCCAACCTGACGACAGACCCGGAACATGGCATGGGCGAATGGACGGCAGAACAGTTCGCAAAAGCCGTGCGGCAAGGCATCGGCCCCGATGGAACGCCGTACTATCCGTCTTTCCCGTACACCTTCTATGCGGATTTTTCTGATCAGGATATCGCTGACCTCTGGGCGGCGTTTCAAACCGTGCCGCCCGTGGACGAGCCTGCACCAGAAAATGATGTCAGCTTCCCATTCGACCAACGATGGGGGCTGAAGCTCTGGCGAGCGGCGTTCTTCTACGATCCGGATACCGAACCGATTGAAGGGCGAAGCGACGCATGGAATCGAGGACGGGAATTGGTGCGCGGTGCGGCACATTGCGGAGCCTGCCATACGCCGCGCAATCTTGCGGGAGGCCGCGATATCGGTGCTTCCTTTGCAGGCAACGCCCAGCTTCCCGGTGGCAGCAAGGCCCCCGCGATACGGCCAAAAGACCTGGTCAAAAATGACTGGACGGTTTCAAACCTCGCTTATGCGCTCCAGACCGGCATCACCCCTTCGGGCGATGCTTTCGGCGGCAGCATGGCGGAAGTGGTTCGCGAGGGAACTCGGTTTCTGACACCTGCCGATCGCGAAGCGATGGCGCTTTTCCTGCTGAACAAGGACACGGTCGAGGCGGAGAACCCCGCGTCGAACTAACACCACGCGGGGGCAACACGCCCCCGCTTTCTCGAGGATCGAAATGAGACAAACACGTCGGGATTTCTTGCGCCATGCAACACTGGCGGCCTGCGCGGCGGCCATCCCGCAGTCGGCTTTTGCCGCGACCCCGTTCGAGGACCTGATTGCCAAGGTTGCACGTCGACAGCTTCTTCCGGACACCTACCCGGAAACAGAGATCTGGGGCTATGACGGCCTCGTTCCGGCCCCGGAAATCAGGGTCACACAAGGCGATCGGGTGCGTCGCAGGTTTCGCAACGAGGTACCCGATCCCAGTTCGGTTCACTGGCACGGAATCCGGATCGACAACGCGATGGATGGCGTTTCAGGGCTGACCCAAGAGGCCGTAGCGCCGGGTGGAACCTTTGACTACGACTTCGTCGTACCGGACGCGGGCACCTATTGGTATCACGCGCATAATCGCTCATACGAGCAAGTCGCGCGTGGTCTGCGCGGTGCCTTGATCGTCGAAGAGGTCGATGGACCGGACATCGACCGCGAGGAAGTCATCGTTCTGGAGGACTGGTTGCTCGACCCTGAGAGCGGGCAGCTGTTCGACAATTTCGAACAGCCCATGATGATGAGCCACGGTGGACGTACCGGCAACTTTATCACGACCAACGGGCGCTATGACCTGACCTTGCCCGCGCAGCGCAACGAGCGCATTCGCTTGCGGATCATCAACGCAGCAAGCGCTCGAATTTTCCCGCTGAGGCTCTCTGGATTCAGTGGCTGGACGGTGGCCGTGGATGGAATGCCAACCGGCCAACCCCAGTCGGTTGACGGCGAGTTGATCCTCGGCCCGGCACAGCGCGTCGACTTAATTGTGGATGTGACCGAAGACGAAGGCGGCACCGCCCAATTGCTTCGCATCGGCGATGATGATCAACTGACCCCGTTGGTGAGTTTTCTGGTCAACGGCACAGCCAGTTCAGTACCAAGAGGCAAGCCACTGCCGTTGCCGCCGAACCCCGCGGCACACGCCCCGGACCTTGCCGATGCGCGTGATTTGCGACTGGTCATGTCCGGCGGGGCAATGGGGCGAATGGAGTCCGCATTGCTTGGCGGGGAACGTCTTGGATTCCGTCAGCTTGCCCAAGCGGGCAAATTCTGGGCCCTGAATGATGTCGCCGAAATGACCTACACGCCACTGGCCGATCTATCCCTGAACGAGCCGGTGCGCCTGAAGATCGAGAACCAGACCGTTTTCCCACATGCGATGCACCTGCACGGGATGCATTTCCGCGAGCTGCGCCCCGACGGCGCGTTCGGGCCGATGCGGGACACGATCCTGTTGGCCGGCAACGAGTCCCGGGAGATCGCCTTTACGGCAGACAATCCCGGCAAGTGGCTGTTCCATTGCCACATGCTCAGCCACGCCGCATCTGGCATGACAACCTGGATACGGGTCACATGAAATATCTCGTTTGGTCCCTTCCGATCACTGTCGCAGCAGCCGCCTTCACGTATTGGCTCTCGACCAGTGCATCCTCGGATGTCGGCAGCGCGTCCAGGGCGGAGAGCTACGACATCGAAGAAGGCGCGTTGCTCTACGCAGAAAACTGTGCGTCTTGTCATGGCGCGGGTCTGGAAGGCCAGCCGGAATGGCGAACGCCCGGCGCGGATGGGCGCCTGCCAGCACCACCACATGATGAGACGGGTCACACCTGGCATCATCCTGACAGCCTGCTCTTCGATTACACAAAACTGGGGGGTGCGGCGCTTCTGGCGCGTCAGGGCGTCGAATTCGACAGTGGCATGCCCGGTTTCGCAGACGTGCTGACCGACCAGCAAATTCACAACATCCTGGCCTTCATCCGGTCCACCTGGCCAGACCGCATCCGCGAAGTCCAGGCCGCGCGGACAGAAGCCGACGAACAACGGGGAGAGAACTAAAATGCGTTTCAGACAAGCCTTCACGACGGTCGCGATAGCTGCCTTGCTTCCGATACCGGCACTCGCGGACGAACTGTCAGAGTCCCGGGTCAAGGAACTTGTGCTCGAGGCAATCCGCGAGAACCCGGAGATTGTCATGGAGGCCGTGGCGATCCTCGAACAAAGGCAGGCGCAAGCGCAGGAGCTCAGTCAGGCCCAAGTTCTGAATGACCAGCGCGATCTGATCGAGAACGATCCGAATGCGCCGGTTCTCGGCAACCTGGAAGGGGACGTCACTGTTGTGGAATTTTTCGACTACAACTGTCCCTATTGTCGGCGGGTCAAACCCGAGGTGCGGGCTTTGATCGAAGACGATCCCAACATTCGCCTCGTCTATCGTGAATGGCCCATTCTCGGAGACGGATCGGTGTTTGCCGCGAAAGCGGCCTTGGCAGCGCGCAAGCAGGACAAATACGAAGAGTTTCACTGGGCAATGATGGGGCTGGAAGGCCGCGCGGAAGAGGCCTCCGTGCTGCGCGTGGCCGAGGAGATCGGCCTGGATATCGCGCAGTTGCGCAAGGACATGGAGGCCCCCGAGGTCGAAGAGCACATTGCGACCTCCATGCAACTGACCCAAGCTCTGGGCTTTAACGGCACGCCGTCTTTCGTGATCGGGGATGCGCTGGTCCCGGGCTTCGTCGAAAAGGCGCAGCTTGCCGACTTGGTCGAGGAAGCCCGCAAAGTCGAAGACTGAAATTCTGTGCCCGGACCACCCTTGGGTGGTCCAGGCACTGCATCAAGCGGCCGCAGGTTCCACGTTGTAGCCCGCATCCCGAATGATCGCTTGGACCTGATCGGCTGGTAACACGCTGTCGACATGCACCTGTCGGGCAGAAAGGTCACATTCTACGCCTGCATTCGGATCTGCGCTCTTCACCGCGCTTTCGATTGCTGCGGTGCAATGCCCACAGCTCATGTCCGGAACGCTGAACTTCATCGGAACCACTCCTTGATCTGATTTCTATCGGTGACATGGGGCTTCCCCCCGCTGGAAGGTCAAGTGAAGAAATTTATTTGGCGCCCTCCCATTGACCCTCCAGTAACTGGAAGCCTCATATTCCACTTCGAATGGAAAAACAGGTGACACATATGCCCGAACCCAAACAGATCAGCCTGCCGATCGAAGGCATGTCATGCGCGTCCTGCGTTGGCAGGGTCGATCGCGCATTGAATGCAATCGACGGCGTAGAGGATGTGTCGGTGAACCTTGCCTCGGAAACTGCTCGCATGAGCGTGGACGCGCTCAAGCGCATTCCCGACATCATCGAATCCCTTCGCGAGCTGGGCTACCCCGCGCGGAAGGCCAGGGCCGAACTCACGATTGCAGCGATGTCCTGTGCCTCTTGCGTCGGGCGGGTCGATAAGGCGCTTGCCGCGGTGCCCGGGGTGGTCGAGGTGAACGTCAACCTCGCCTCAGAGACGGCGACGGTCGTTTACGTCGAAGGTCTTGTCACGACATCCGATCTGATCGAATCAAGCGGCGCGGCAGGGTATCCAGCAACCGTGGCAACGGCCCAGGCCGGTGACGACAGAGTTGCGCGCAAGGAGGAAGAGGCTCAGGCGCTTGCCAAACGGGTCACCTTTGCGGCCATCCTCGCCTTGCCGGTCTTCCTGATCGAAATGGGTGGCCACGTCATTCCGGCCGTTCATATGCTGATCGAGACCACGATTGGCCAGCAGACGAGTTGGCTTCTTCAGTTCGTGCTGACGACAATCGTTCTCTTCGGCCCGGGCCGGACGTTTTACACCAAGGGTTTCCCGGCCTTGTTCCGGGGTGCCCCCGACATGAACAGCCTCGTCGCGGTCGGCACCGGGGCGGCTTACCTTTATTCCGTGGTTGCGACATTCGTACCGTCGGTCCTGCCTGACACGCTGCGCACCGTCTATTTCGAGGCGGCAGCGGTCATCGTCGTTCTGATCCTTCTGGGGCGGTTTCTTGAAGCGCGCGCCAAGGGGAGAACGGGCGCGGCCATCCAGAAGCTATTAGGGCTTCAGGCGCGGACTGCACGCGTGATGCGGGACGGAGAAAGCGTCGAGATCGAGATCGATGCGCTGGTTCAGGGTGACATCGTCATCGTGCGCCCTGGTGAACGCATCGCGGTCGATGGCGAGGTCATCGAGGGGACCAGCCGCGTCGACGAAAGCATGCTGACAGGCGAGCCGATCCCCGCTGAAAAAGGTGCCGGAGATACGGTGACCGGCGGGACGGTCAACGGCGCCGGAAGCCTGCAGTTCCTCGCCACGCGGGTCGGCGCCGACACGACCCTGGCGCAGATTATTCGCATGGTCGAAGAGGCCCAGGGCGCCAAACTGCCGATCCAGGGATTGGTCGACCGGATCACCTTGTGGTTCGTGCCTGCCGTGATGGCGATCGCGGCGGCGACCGTGCTGGTCTGGCTGTTTTTCGGGCCTGATCCGGCCCTGACGATGGCGCTGGTCGCCGGTGTGTCGGTGCTCATCATCGCGTGCCCCTGCGCGATGGGGCTTGCGACGCCGACCTCGATCATGGTCGGGACGGGACGTGCTGCGGAAATGGGTGTCCTGTTCCGTAAAGGTGACGCCTTGCAGCAACTTGATTCCGTTGATGTGGTCGCCCTCGACAAAACAGGCACGGTGACCGAGGGGCGACCCGCACTGACTGACCTTGTGCTGGCGGAAGGGTTCGATCGCCCAACAACGCTCTCGAAGATCGCTGCCGTGGAGTCGCTCTCCGAGCATCCTGTCGCGGACGCCATCGTGCGGGCCGCGCGGGCCGAGGGCGCACCTCTTGTGGCGGCCGAAGGCTTTCAATCGGTCACAGGTTACGGCGTGCGCGCCGTGGTCGAAGACGTGGAGGTGTTGGTTGGGGCCGACCGCTACATGGCGCGCGAAGGCATTGACGTCTCGGCATTGGCTCCAGAGGAAACGAAAATCGCAAGCAAGGGTCGCACGGCGCTTTACGCTGCCATAGATGGGCGTGTCGCCGCCGTGATCGGCGTGGCCGATCCGGTCAAACCGGCAAGCCGCGCAGCCATCGCAGCGCTGCACGAAAAGGGTCTTGCGGTTGCGATGATCACCGGCGACAAACGCGAAACCGCCGAAGCCATCGCCCGCGAAACCGGTATCGACCACGTCATCGCCGGCGTCCTGCCGGACGGCAAGGTTGCGGCGCTCGACAGTTTGCGCCAAGGGAAAAAGCGCATCGCCTTTGTCGGCGACGGGATCAACGACGCCCCGGCGCTGGCGCATGCCGATGTGGGCATCGCCATTGGAACCGGCACCGATGTGGCCATCGAATCTGCGGATGTCGTCCTGATGTCGGGCGATTTGCGCGGCGTGGTGAACGCCTTCGAAGTATCGCGGCGGACCATGCGCAACATCCGGCAGAACCTGTTCTGGGCCTTTGCCTACAACGTGGCACTTATTCCGGTCGCTGCCGGGGTGCTCTATCCGGCCTTTGGGTTGCTCCTGTCACCAATCCTTGCGGCGGGTGCGATGGCGTTGTCCTCGGTGTTTGTTCTGACCAATGCCCTGCGGCTGCGGCGCATCGCGCCTGCGATGGACGAGCAGCGCGCAATCCCGGCAGAGATGGCAGCCGCCACTCCTGCTCCAGCAGAATAACGGAGGTCCGACATGAACATCGGAGACGTTGCCCGACAATCGGGTGTGCCCGCCAAGACGATCCGCTACTACGAGGACATCGGTCTGATCCGCCCGAACCGTAGCGAGAACGGCTATCGCGCGTTCACCGAGAACCACGTTCACAAGCTGGCGTTTCTGGGTCGCGCACGGGCCTTGGGGTTCACCATCGAAGATTGCAGGACGCTCCTGTCGCTCTACGAGGATGAAAACCGCGAAAGCATGCAAGTGAAGGCGGTTGCGGAAGACCATCTGCGCCAGATCGAGGAAAAGATCGCGAAACTGCAATCCATGCGCGCGACGCTCGCCGAACTGGTGGAAAAATGTGCCGGGGATCACCGGCCCGACTGCCCCATCATCGAGGATCTGTCGCCGGAGCGGTTGGCCAAGTGACAGGCAAGAAGGGGCTGTACCTCAGAACCAGATCGCGCGGACCGGCATCCAGATACCCATGAAGATCATCATCAGGTTTTCCGTCAGCGAAATGAACCCCAGCGGGACGGAACTGTCACCGCCGACGCAGGCGCATTTCAGCTCTCTCTTGTCGATATAAACAGCCTTGAACACGCTGACAGCGCCTACCGTGCCGATAAACAGGGCGACAGGCGCCGAGAGCCACAGCAGCGCGCCGGCAGTCATCAGGACACCTGCCAACGCTTCGCCGAACGGGTAGACCTTGCCGTATCGCACCCATTTGCGCGCCAGCAGATCGTAGTTGAGGAACATCGTCGAAAACCCTTCGACATCCTGCAATTTCTGGATCGCGAGAATGGTCATGGACAGCGAAATGAACCATTCGAACCCCCGCAAGGTAAGGACCGACCCGTACTGGTGCCAAGACAGGCCCAATGCCAACAGCGCGGCAACGGAAAAGATCGCGATGACCGGCTGGTAGGTCGTGTCGCTTTGCTCTTCCTCGGGTGGGTCAATGTCGAAAAACACCCTGAGATCATCGTAACCGCCGATCCGTTCGTCCCCGATGAAAGTCTGCGGCGTCGTCTCGACCCCGTGCTTCTCCATGAAAGCATCGGTGTCTTCACGGGTGTCAAGCGGATGGTCTTCCACCTCGAAGCCTTGCCGCTCCAGCAGGTCTTTCGATTTCAGACCGTAGGGGCAGACATGGCCCGGCATGACCATGCGATAAAGCTGCGCGGATTTACTGTCTGTGTCGCGGGGCATGTCCTTTCCTCCTTATCCGCTGCACGTAAGTTGACCACGGAACCCGGCTTCGTAGTCGGTTCCCGCGCTGACGATCAGATCGGTCAGGTCACCGTTCGTCTCTGCGATCTCGGCCGACAGCGGGCCTTCAGAAAATGCATTTTCGCCCTGCGCATTCAGGCGCACCAGATCACCGCTGATCTTCATTGCGGCTGCAGACCCTTCGCCGGTTTCACCAGTCACCAGTACAGCCGGACTGTCCGAGGTGTAAGCAAAGCGGCAATTTCCGCCATTCGGGAACACCGCAGCGATTTCGTCTTCCGTCAGAAACTCAGGATCGACCTTCGACACGACCTCCGTTTGAAGCGCCTGTTGCGCATCCACAACCTGCGCCGGCGTTTCGCTTCGCGTGGCCGATGCTTCGCCGTTTGCTCCAATGTCAGCAATAAGGTAGCGCATTTCGGCGATTTCCTTGTCCTGCGCATAGATAATGTCGTCTGCGAGCCCCCGGACGCGCGGGTCGGTGATCTCGGCACGAGTCGACGTCATGATGGCGATCGAGTGGTGCGGGATCATGGCGCGCATGTAGGACCTGTCCTGCACCGTGAATTGCCCGCGAACCAGCCAGAGGCTCGCCGCGAAAAGGACTATTGCGCCAACGAAAATCGCAATGTTGGCTTTGGTGTTCTGATACATGGACAACATGTACGCCAACATGATCACGGCCATGGTCGCCCCCATCAGGATGGCCATGTAAAGGCGTGTCTCCGAAAAGAAGATATGGCCCCAAAGATAGGTGTTCAGGTACATCAGAACGAACATGACCACGGTCGATGTTCCGATCATCATAAAGAATCGTGAGTAGTGCATTTCCAGTCACCTCCTTGCAGTTCTCTGTAAAACAACAACATTCCAGCGCTGGAGAGTTCCAAAAGCACGAATTTTCGTAGTTTCAAGGCAACAAAGGCGCGTCGTTTGCCCCGGTTCACGGCTTCTTTTCTTTGCCCCTGACGCGCACTGAATTTTCATGGGTCCGAGGAGATCGCGCCATGCAGAATTTCACGAGACGAGAATTGATTTGTGCCGGAGCGATGGGTTGCTTTCTGCCCACAACTGCCTGGGCCCACAAAGTCAAATTGCCCGAACGGTTCGAACCACAATTGGTAAACACCCGTCGTGGTGACTGGGTTAAAGGCGATGTCCACGTCGTTCCCGACGATTTTTTCCTTTATTTCATGCTCGAGGACGGGATGGCGATCCGCTACGGGGTCGGGGTAGGGCGCAAAGGTTTGTACGAACCCGGAGAGTTCACGGTAGCGCGCAAGGCCAAATGGCCATGGTGGCGGCCAACGAACGCCATGATCCGGCGCGAGCCACGCAAATACGCAAAGTACAAGGATGGACTGAAAGGCGGGCCAAACAACCCGCTCGGGGCCCGCGCGCTCTATCTCTACGATGCCGAGGGACGCGATACCTATCTTCGCATTCATGGAACGAACGCCCCGGAGACAATTGGGTCTGCCGTGTCGAATGGATGCGCGCGGTTGACGAATGAACATGTGAAGGATCTGTACGAACGCGTTGAAATGGGCGCCCGCGTCATCCTGTATCCCAAAGTGACAACGGCGTGAGGAGTGTTCTGTCGCCTTGAAGTTCCTCTTCCGGAAATGGCACAAGTGCGGCAGTTGGCGAAAGCCAGTCTATCATTCATGAGGTGACGGAATTGTCTTTGAGCCGGAGGTCTTTCCTTGGCGGGATGACCGTTGCGCTGACTGGTACCCGCTTGCCAGCAGCGACACACGAGTTGATCCTCGCGCCCCAATCGATCAAGGCGCACCTTGCTGGGTACGACGTGTCGATGTTGGGCTTCAACGGTGGTCTGCCGGGCCCAGAAGTCAGAATGCGACAAGGACAAACCGCCCGCATTACCCTCGATAACCGATTGGAGGAGGGCGCTCTCGTTCACTGGCATGGGTTGCGGGTTCCAAATCGGATGGATGGTGTCAACGTCCTCACTCAGGATGTGGTCATTCCGGGCGACTCGTATCGTTATCAATTCGGCGTCCCGGATGCCGGCACGTATTGGTATCACTCGCATTACCTGTCTTACGATCAGGTCAGCCGCGGTCTTTTCGGCGCCTTCATCGTCGAGGAGCAAAATGCGCCGGCTGTCGACCATGACATCGTTGTTCAGTTCTTCGATGTCTTGTTGGATCAGTTCGGACAGTACGACGAAGGGTTCAACCCGGCTCATTTCGCGACCGAGGGCCGTATCGGCAATACGGTCACGGCGCTTGTTTCCAATGGAACCAGCAAGAATGTGAGACAAGGCGACCGCCTGCGCTTGCGCCTGATAAATCCCTCTATCGACAGGGTTTACCGTGTCGGGCTGGACGGTCTGGCAGGCAAGATCGTTGCACTGGATGGTATGCCCCTGGCGCAGCCACAGACACTCGAACCCATCCTCCTAGCTCCGGGGCAAAGATGCGATGTGATTGGTGATGCGACCGGGCCTATTAGATTTGACGACAGCTTTGGAGAGCGGACGTTGAGCCTTGGCGAAATCGCTGTTTCCGGCTCTCGTGAGCCTGCGAAAGCGCCCATCACCGCGTTGCCCGCCAACCGAATGCCCGCCCCGCAAGACCCCGGCCAAACCGCGGAGCTGGTGCTTCAGGGAGGTGCGGGAAGCGCGTCCCACAACGGCACAGGGACGTGGGCGCTCAATGACGTATCGGGCCTGCCTCGAACCCCTTTCCTATCCGTCGCGCAGGGGACGACCGCGCGCATTTCGATCCGCAACGAAACCGGGTTTCCACACGTCATGCATCTGCATGGCCACCATTTCTGGGAACTCGATGCGGCGGGGAAAGCCGGTCCATACCGGGACTCGACCTATCTGGATATCGGCGAGACGCGGGATATTCTCGTCGTCTTGGGCAATCCGGGATCCTGGATGCTGCATTGCCACATGTTGAGCCACCAAGCCGACGGTATGGCAACGTGGATCAGAGTCGGCTGAGGGTCGAGACGGATACATACCGTTACAAATCTCTGAATGATAACAGGCCTTTCGCCGTCTACGTAACCTGACAAGCGAGAAACAGGTCCATCGACTGCCAATGGGAGCGTTCATTGACCCTGACACCAAAATCTCTCGGCATGACTGCGGCGGCAGGATCAGCCGCCTTGCTGTTGGGGGCCTTCGTTTTCCAGGCTCTTGGGTACGCGCCGTGCGCAATGTGCATCTGGCAACGCTACCCACACGCAATCGCCATTGGAATGGGCGCTCTGTTGCTCTTTGCTCTGCCGATTTTGCCAATCCTGATAATCGGTGCCCTGTCGGCACTCAGCACATCCGCGTTGGGAGTGTTTCATACCGGTGTCGAGCGCGGCTGGTGGGAGGGACCGACTTCTTGCACGGGATCCGGCCTCGATGTTTCCCAAATGTCGGTATCGGAATTGCTGCCCTCTGCCAGTTCAAATGCGTCCAATCTTGTTCTGTGCAGTGAGGTTGTCTGGGAATTTCTGACGTTGTCCATGGCGAGTTGGAACGCGATCCTAAGCGGTGTCCTTGCTTGCCTCTGGTTGGTCGCGATCGCAAGACATCAAAAGGTTCGGTGGCATGGGGTCGCGGACGTTTCTTGAATCGTCCCGCATTCATCGAAAACAAACAAAGGGCTTCGCTTCATGGTTACAAGACGACACTTCCTTGCACTTTCCGGCTCGCTGTTTTCAGCTTCTCTGAGTTCGCCAGCATTCGCTAAGACCTGGCCGACGAAAGCCGAAAAAGCGGCTTGGGATGCGCAGATCACGCCCGCCAACTATGACCCGGCAACAACCAACCCATGGGGGCTGCATCCCAGGCTGCTGCCGCAACGCGTTTTGGCGAATGACGGTTTGCGCCCGGGTGACATTCACGTCGATGCGATCGCGCGCTATCTGTACCATATCGAGGAAGGTGGCACCGCGATGCGATACGGGGTGGCGATTGCCAAGGGCGATCTCTATGAACCCGGCACCTATACGATCCGCCGAAAGGTCGAATGGCCGCACTGGACGCCAACGCAGTCAATGATCGAACGCGATCCGGAGGCTTACGAGCGGTTTGCCGACGGTATGGAGCCCGGCCCCAACAATGCCTTGGGCAGCAGGGCTTTGTATCTATTCGTCGGAGATCGGGATACGTACCTTCGAATTCACGGAACGCCGAGCCCTCGCAGCATTGGCGGCCGGGCCAGTTCGGGATGCGTGCGCATGGTGATGGCCCACATCAATGATCTCTATCCGAATGTCGCTGTCGGATCGACGGCGTTCCTTTACTCGGCCGAAGACAGCGTTACCGCTCGAAGCTAACCTATTGCATCTTTGGCTCACACGCCGAGGACTGCGTCGTGCAGGGACATCTTCCAATGAATTGTTGGACGAACACTCACGGCTGTGTCGCAAGTGAACTTTCGAACTGTGCGATCGCTACGGATTTGTCGTCCTCATCGTTCTCGAACAGCTTTGTGGTTCGCACGCCCGGCAACTTGCCAAAATCCGCCATCAGGCGCTTTGGAAAAAATGTGCGTCCGATGGATTCAAATCCTGGTAATTGTCTGAGTACCGCGGAGGTACTGGCACCACAAAAACCGGAAGCGGCTGGGCCGCTGGCAATTGCAAGCCGCAAGGCCTGCTCCGCGACTTCGGGGGACACATCGATCTCTTGTATGACGACGTGGTAGGTCTCCCGTGCATGAGCCCGTGCGTAAAAATCGGCCACTTGTGGAGTAATGCCATAAAGCACATCTCCCCGTTCCGGTACCGCGCTCAGCCGGACCGTTCCTGCCGGATCGAAGATAACGCGCTGCGACCCATTGATCATGACGCTGCTATGCGCACCCGCCCCGGATCTGTTGCTGATCATGGTGTACAGCGTCAGCGCAGCCGGTCCGTCGTGACGGTAGGATGCACTACTGATGACTTCGGCTGAAGCATCAGGGCGCATGTCGTTTCCTGCACCGCACCCCGCCAAAATCACCACGGTTAGAACTGAGAAAATGCGATTGGAAAAGCGCACCTTGCAGCCTCCTGCCATGAGTTGAATGACTGAATTTTCGGGATATTCAGGGCCTCTAGCAATCTCGACATCAACTCTTCCGGATTTCACCTCTACCGAAACATGGGTTCGGTTTCGGTTGGTATACGGATCCTCGACACCTTTTTTTCTGGATATCGCATGTTTCAGATGAAGAGGAGCGTTCGCCCCGAATTGATTTGTCGCAATTTGTAACAGACCCCGCCTTTGTGACCTCGCGATACAAAACACCGGCTCGCGTGGCATTCCGCATCTGCAGGTGCCCCCCATATGCTGGGTATCGCAACACTGACACGAGGTGATCGAAATGAAACGCAACACTTTACTCGCTGCAATGACCCTGGCTGCAACCGCCCTTGGCGGTGCCGCATTCGCGGACGCCAACCACGGGCGTGGGGGACAATTTGGCGCCCAGAGCGGACCAGGCATGATGCAGAACGGTGGTCCCGGTATGATGGGGAACATGGGCGGAATGATGGACATGATGAAGCGCATGCACGGAAACATGATGGGCGCAGGCATGATGGGCGCAGGCATGGGCAGTGGTATGATGAGCCCAGGCATGGCTGGCGGCATGATGCAAATGTTCGACACTGATGGAGACGGCACAACGACGCCGGAAGAAATGCGCACGCAGCTGCAGGCCAAGCTTTCCGAGTTTGACAGCGACGGGGATGGAAGCCTCTCGATTACCGAGTTTGAAGCTCTCCACAGCGCGATGATCCGCGAAATGATGGTGGATCGCTTCCAACACCTCGATGCCGATGGCGACGGCGCGGTGACGCCGGAAGAGATGGCCGCTCCTGCCGATAGGATGGAGCGGATGCAGATGATGCGGTCGAATATGGCAGATGCGCCTGCGCGGCCTGGCAACGGTCAGGGCATGGGCAACGGCTCCATGATGCAGGACAACTGAGCCAATGGGTGCCGGTTTTTTTCCGGCACCCGTCCTCACAACCCCAAAACCATTCGCGGTCGGGACATTGAACCGAACCGCGACCTGAACCGTTTAGCCTCGGTATGCCAACAAATAGAGACACGGAAAGGAAAATTCCCATGGCCTATACCTATGATCGCGTCCTGAAAGACACCAAAATCGATGACGCAGAGATGCGTGTTCGGGATGCTTTGGCAGACAAGGGCTTCGGCGTTCTGACTGAGATTGACGTCAAAGCGACGATGAAAAAGAAACTTGATGCGGACATGCCGCCTTACCGCATCTTGGGGGCCTGTAATCCGGGCATGGCGCACAAAGCCATCGAGATCGAGCCTCGCATCGGTGCGATGCTTCCCTGCAATGTTATCCTGCGGCAACTGGACGGCGACACCGAGGTCAGCGCGGTCGATCCTGTCGCTTCGATGCAGGCGGTGCAGAACCAAGACCTGGACGCGGTCGCCGGCGAAGTCCGCGATCTCCTTCGGGACGCCCTCGACACCGCGTGATGGCGGGATGGGCGTTGGATGCCCTGTCGCAGATCGAGCGCCTTTAGCGGTGCTCGATCAATGCCATCTAATCCCCACGTAAATTCCTGATGAGGAACTCACCCAGTGCTGCCAGCGGGATTGCCATTTCCGGATATTGGAACCGACCTCTTCTCCTTCGACATCGGGGGGGTCACATTCGCACTCCGCTGGTACGCGCTAGCCTATATCTTCGGTATCCTGATTGGCTGGCGCATTTGTTCGAGTGCCATAAGCCGTCCCGCGCTCTGGACGTCAGCTGGACCGCCGCTTGACCGAACGCAGATCGAAGATCTTCTGACGTGGATCATCATCGGCGTGATTGCTGGTGGTCGCCTGGGCTTTGTACTGTTCTACCAGCCCGCATATTATCTCGCCAATCCCTTGGAAATTCTGATGGTCTGGCAAGGCGGCATGTCTTTCCACGGGGGGTTCGCGGGAGTTGTCATCGCGGCCTTGCTGTTCTGCCTTAGACAGAACGCGTCATTGCTCAGCACTGGCGACTTGCTGGCTTTGGCAACACCACCAGGCTTGTTTCTTGGAAGGCTGGCGAACTTCACCAACAATGAGTTGTGGGGGCGTCCAACGGACGTTCCCTGGGCGGTGATCTTTCCCGGCGAAGTCGCGCAGGCCTGCCCAGGGGTTAGCGGCCTCTGCGCCCGACACCCGTCCCAGCTGTACGAGGCGGTATTGGAGGGGCTCATTCTTGGAATACTGCTCATTTATCTCGCTTGGGGCCGGGGCTGGCTGAAAATGCCCGGTGCCTTGGCTGGCGTGTTTCTGACCGGCTATGGTCTTGCCCGAAGTTTCGTCGAGATGTTCCGGCAACCGGACCAACAATTTGTGACGGCGGACAACCCGATCGGCCATGCGCTTCATTTTGGTGAGTGGGGTTTGACCATGGGCCAGTTGCTCTCCATGCCAATGGCGCTGGTCGGGCTGGCGTTGATCGTGTTCGCCCGGCGGGAACGGGGCCGGACAGCGCCACCCCGCAGAGCCGCAATGTAATCGCCGTACTGATCTCTCTTGACCCTCCTGTGGATGGAAGCCCCAAGCAAGAGAAGCATTCTCGGAAAGGACCGCAAAATGAGCACTCCCGACAGTTCTGAAACCACAGCAGCTTCTTCGGTATTCGTTTGCCCCATGCACCCTGAGGTGCGGCAGGACGAGCCCGGCAATTGTCCGAAATGCGGGATGCACCTCGTGCCGGAATCGGAGCTCGAGGTCCATTCAGCACATGATCATCACGAACACCACGCGGGTGCCACGCCGGCCGATGGCCGATATGATCTGGTTCCTACAGGACATGATGGTCCCATTTTCACCTGCCCGATGCACCCTCAGGTGCGGCAGCCTGATCCGGGCGCGTGTCCGATCTGTGGTATGGGATTGGAACTGGAATCCGGTGTGCCGGGCGATGAAGGTCCAAATCCCGAACTGGTGGATTTCACACGGCGGTTCTGGGTCGGCACAGTCCTGACGATCCCGCTCCTTGTCCTCACGATGGGGCCATTCGTCGGTTTCCCCGCAGTCCGGACTTTTTTTGGCGAAAGCACCACACAATGGATCGAATTGATCCTGGCAACGCCAGTGGTCTTGTGGTGCGGCTGGCCGTTTCTGGAACGCGGATGGATTTCGTTCCGCACATTGAACCTCAACATGTTCTCCCTGATCGGCATGGGCGTTCTTGCCGCCTGGCTCTTCAGCGTCGTTGCCGTTCTCGCACCGGACATATTCCCTGATGGGTTCCGAGACTCCGAAGGCCATGTCGGCGTCTATTTCGAGGCGGCGGCGGTGATCGTGACGCTGGTGCTGCTCGGCCAGGTGATGGAACTACGCGCCCGCGAGGGGACCGGCAAGGCGATCCGCGCGCTTCTCGACATGGCGGCAAAGACCGCGCGGGTCATCCGGGACGACGGATCCGAGGAGGAAATCCCGCTGGAGGACGTGCAAGTCGGGGACCGGCTGCGCGTGCGGCCCGGTGACAAGGTGCCGGTCGATGGCGTGGTTCTGGACGGCCGGTCCTCGGTCGACGAAAGCATGATCTCCGGTGAACCCGTGCCGGTCGAGAAGACCGAGGGCGACCCGCTGACCGGCGCGACGATCAATGGCACCGGCAGTCTGGTGATGGAGGCGACGCGTGTCGGGTCCGACACGATGCTGGCTCAAATTGTCGAGATGGTGTCGAACGCGCAGCGCTCGCGCGCCCCGATCCAGAAATACGCCGACAAGGTGGCGGGATATTTCGTTCCGGCCGTCATCGGTATCGCGGTCCTGTCCTTCATCGCCTGGGCGATCTGGGGGCCCGCGCCTGCGCTTTCCTACGCATTGATTTCGGCGGTGGCGGTTCTGATCATCGCCTGTCCTTGTGCGCTTGGCCTGGCGACACCGATGTCGATCATGACAGCGACAGGACGGGGCGCTCAGGCAGGGGTGCTGATCAAGAACGCCGAGGCGCTGGAGCGGTTCGAGAAAGTCGATACCCTGATCGTCGACAAGACCGGCACGTTGACCGAAGGCAAGCCGCGGCTTGTCGACGTACTCCCGCAACCCGGCCACGACGAAGCCGAGGTCTTGCGTCTCGCCGCATCGCTTGAGCGCGGATCGGAGCACCCCTTGGCCGAAGCGATCGTCAGGGGTGCGGAGGAGCGAGATGTCAAAATGGACGAGGCACGGGACTTCGAGGCGGTCACTGGCAAGGGCGTCAAGGGGGTCGTTGACGGCAAAGCGGTCGCGCTCGGCAATTTGGCGATGATCCGCGAATTGGGGCTCGAGGCGGGCGCGTTGACCGCCAAGGCCAATGCCCGCCGCGACGAAGGCGAGACGGTCATGTTCGTTGTGCTGGATGGCGAGATCGCCGGTCTAGTTGCTGTCGCCGACCCAGTGAAGGAGACCACGCCAGAAGCCATCGAGGATCTGCATGAACTGGGGTTCCGCGTCATCATGGCGACCGGCGACAACGAACGCACGGCCAAGGCCATCGGCACGCGGCTCGGAATCGATGAGATCCGGGCCGACGTGCTGCCGGAGGACAAGGCGCGGATCATCCTTGAGTTGCAAGAGGCGGGCCACAAGGTCGCCATGGCCGGGGATGGCGTCAACGACGCCCCCGCGCTCGCGCAGGCCGATGTCGGCATCGCCATGGGCACCGGCGCCGATGTGGCCATCGAAAGCGCGGGCGTCACGCTGGTCAAGGGCAACCTTGATGGTATCGTGCGTGCGCGGCGGCTCGCCCGGGCCACGATGCGCAACATCCGCCAGAACCTGTTCTTCGCGCTGATCTACAACGCCTCCGGCGTGCCGGTCGCGGCGGGAGTTCTGTTTCCCTTCTTTGGCATCCTCATCAGTCCGATGTTTGCTGCCTTCGCCATGAGCGCGTCGTCAATCTCGGTGGTGCTCAATTCGCTGCGCCTTCGCGGCGTTCGTATCTAGAAGCGCGCAACAGCGTTCGGATGAACCAAAATTAAAAGGGGGCCATTTATGCAGAGCGAAAAAGAAACGTACCGCGAAAATTCCATCAGTCTGGGCGGAGCCGTTGCGATGGGGACAGGCGTGATGATCGGCGCTGGAATCTTTGCGTTGACGGGGCAAATCGCGCAGCTCGCCGGCCCGCTTTTCCCGCTTGCATTCATCGCCGGCGCGGTCGTCACAAGCTTCAGCGCCTACAGCTACATCAGGATGTCGAACAAATGGCCGTCCTCGGGTGGCATCGCCATGATCCTGCAGAAATGCTATGGCCCCGGAGCCATCGCGGGCGGGGCCGCACTGCTGATGGCGCTCAGCATGGTGATCGCGGAAAGCCTCGTCGCGCGAACCTTCGCCACCTATGTCCTGCGCCCTTTCGATATCGAAGGTGGCCCATTGGTCCCCGCTCTGGCTGTGGCCGTGATCGTTTTCGCCTTTTTGGTGAACATGGCCGGAAACCGCTCGGTCGGGCTGTTCTCGTTGATCATGGCCGCGATCAAGATCGGAGGCATAGCTCTGTTTGGCATCGCGGCCCTGTGGTCCAGTGGTTTTGCGTTCGCCGCGGCGTCCGAGACCTCACAATCCTACGGGCTCACGGGGTTCATCGCCTCTACGGCGCTGGCCATCCTTGCGTTCAAGGGATTCACCACGATCACCAACAGCGGAGCCGAGATCACTGAACCAAATCGCAATGTTGGCCGAGCGATCATGTTCTCTATCGGAATCTGCGTCGTCGTCTACCTGTTGGTCGCCTACGGGGTCGGTTCGAGTCTCACGATCGAGGAGATCATCTCAGCGCGTGACTATTCGCTGGCACAAGCGGCGCAGCCCGCCCTTGGACAAACCGGCTTCATACTCACGGTGATCCTGGCCGCTGTCGCAACGGCGTCCGGCGTTCTGGCCAGCGTCTTCGCGGTGTCGCGTATGCTGGCGATGCTGACCGACATGGAAATGATCCCGCACAGCCACTTCGGTATGCCAGGTCCCATCCAACGCCACACCCTGGTCTATACTGTCGTCATCGCCGCGACGTTGGCCGTGCTCTTTGATTTAGGCCGGATCGCATCCCTCGGTGCTTTCTTTTACCTCGTCATGGACATGATCATACATTGGGGCGTGTTCCGCTATCGTCGAGCAGACGTCGGCGCCTTCGGTATCGTGCTTTTGACTGCCCTGGCGCTCGATGCGATAGTACTGGCAGCTTTCACCGTGATGAAGCTTCAAAGCGACCCGATGATCGTTCTCTACGCCGCTGTCGGGATGATCGCTGTGTTCGCCTTCGAGCGCGTTTACTTGTCGCAATGGGTGGCACCGCAAGTCGCCCCCGCCCCCGCCCACGCCCACGGTGATTAGCCTGCCATCACCTGGCCTGAAGAGATGCGATGCCTTGTGCGCCGATCGTGATCAGCCCGACCGACAAGGCAAACGCAGCCAGGGCAAGCAGCATCACGCCCGTGTTCATGGGCAAGCGACGTACAACCGGTCCAAGAAATTCCGACCGCCCGAAAGCCGAGACGTAGAGCGGCAACGCGCTTATCATAGTCGCATAGAGGTAAACGCCGGAGATGTTCTCGAAAAACGCCGAACGCGCAAGAGTCGGGGATACAACCGCCAAAGCGGTTGAACGATTGCCGCCGAATGACCCGAACCAGTCGGCAGATAGAACGTATATCAGCACGTGGAGACCTGGAAAGAGAAGGGCTCTGAGCAAGACATCGACCAGCACGAAAAACGCCGTGTCTCTTGAGCCCGCCTTTGGTTGCTTTGTCATAGCGAAAAGGAAAAAACTGACATAGTTGACGGCAAAAACCACGGGCAAACCGTTGGTCGCAACCTGCCTTAGTAAGCGCATGAGTGCCGGTCCGCCGGCAGCAAGAGCCGGAGCAAAGCCCGGAGCCAGTAAGACGTAGAACAACAGGACCGGCAGTAATGCAGCGAAGCTGAACAGCAGGACATTTCTAACAAACTGAGCCGCGGGCATACTGATAGAGAAAAATCTATCCATTGAAATAGCCTGCCATGTGGGCACCACTAGGTCGATGATACGGGGCGTTGTTGCACAAGTCTGACGCCTCAGGATTCCCTTCGCGAACCCATGCTGTTAGCCGCATTCCATGAGCAACCCATCTCCCGCCCGCTATCGTACGACCAACTGGTCCAGCTACAACGCATCGCTGCGCAAGCGGGGGTCCCTGCTGATCTGGGTCGACGAAGACATCACTTGGCGCGCGCCCTCACCGCCGCCCTCCTAGCCGGCACGATATCATTTCTGTCCCCCTGCGTGCTACCTCTTGTGCCAGGTTATGTCTCCTACGTAACCGGGCGCACAGCCGCTGAGGGCGGGGTGGTCGGCGCTTCGCCGTCGCGCGCGGTCTGGCTGAGCCTGTGTTTTGTCCTCGGCTTCTCCACCATCTTCATGGGACTTGGCGCATCCGCGACTGCAATGGGTCAGGCCCTGCTTCGGTGGCGGTATGAACTCAACCTCGTTGGGGGCGGCATCATCATTTTCTTCGGGCTCTTCATGATAGGAGCCGCGCGTGTTTCGGTCATGGAACGCGACTTCCGATTCAATCTCAACATCCCCGGGGGCCAACCCGCTGCGTCCTATGTCCTCGGTCTTGCCTTCGGTTTCGGCTGGACTCCGTGCATCGGCCCGATCCTCGGCGCGATCCTGACAGCCAGTGCGGCGAGTGCCACGATGGGCGAAGGTATCATGCTGCTTGCCGTCTATTCCGCCGGCCTTGGAATACCGTTTCTGATCGTGGCCGGATTCACCGACCAGATCGCGGGACGGTTGCGGGCCATCGGCCGGGTTGGCCGCCGCCTCCACCAGCTTGCGGGCATAGTGATGATCTTGATGGGGCTGGCGATGATGACAGGGCAGTTGAGCGCGCTGTCATACTGGATGCTCGACGTATTTCCGGTTCTGGGACGGATCGGATAGCTCCATTAGTAGCAGCGTCTATTGATAACAGAAAATTTTCTTGAACCTCTAGTAGCTTTAGGAGTTAAGCCACCGACAAAGAACGGCACCATGGAGCAAGTTGCCAATAACGCCTCACTCCTTCCCGGGCGAACAACACTGCGTTCGGGGTAAGGTTCGGTTTGCCGTCCAATGCGTGAACGGAGCAATCTATATGCTGACAAGACGACATTTCATCCAGACGACCACCGCGCTGTTTTCGGCATCGATATCCAGCCCGCTCCTTGCAGACACGTGGCCTACCGATGCGCAGAAGGCAGCTTGGGACGCACAGGTTACACCTCCCGGCTACGACCCGGCCACGTCCAACCCTTGGGGCCTTCACCCTCGCTTCCTGCCACAGCGGGTCCTCGCGAAGGACGGACTTGTACCCGGTGATATCCATGTCGATGCTGTTGCGCGCTATCTCTACCACATCGAAGAAGGCGGCACGGCGATGCGCTATGGCGTGGCGATCGCGCGCGGTAAACTTTACGAACCGGGCACCTATACGATCAAGCGCAAGGTCAGGTGGCCGCATTGGCAGCCGACACAAAACATGATCGACCGCGACCCAGAGCTCTACGCCGATATCGCTGACGGTATGGAACCCGGACCTGAAAACGCGCTCGGATCGCGAGCCCTCTATCTCTTCGTCGGCGACCGAGACACCTATCTAAGGATTCACGGGACACCGTATCCAAGAAGCATTGGCGGCCGTGCGAGTTCCGGCTGCGTCCGAATGGTCATGGCACACATCAATGATCTCTATCCCAACGTCGAGATTGGCTCGACGGCATTCCTGTACTCGGCGGAAGACAGCGTCACCCCGAGAAGTTGACTGGCGCATCATGTGTTACGCGTGGGCTTGACGCATCTATGGGCTGATCAGGACTGGCGCGAAGTGCAGATGGGGTTGCCACCTGCCGAGCGTAGCGGAACCAAGGTGTTTTCCACCGGACCGCTGTGTTCATACCAATAACAGCCATCCTCGGGACGAAGCCGCGCCGTGGTGAGATCCTGACCAGGCGCAGCAAGGGCAATGACGGCCTCGGGAACACTTCCCACTTCGTTGCGAGCGCCGCCGTCGTCCAGCGTTGGCACCGCGCAGCCAGCAAGCACCAATGTCGCTGCGATAATCGGCGCGTTTCGTTTCTGCATGTCTACCTCACTCATTCTGATCGCTTCGTACCGGCAAGCGTTGCTCCAACCGCGTCGTTTCAAGGGGGCGGCTAGCTTCAAGCCTCCGCAGGGCGCCTTTCTTGCTGGACGAATATCCACTTGTTGCCCTTGAAGCTCTAGTTACTGTAGGGGCTATGTCAATGTGGAATCAATGAATCCTGAGGTCAATCCATGTCTTCCGACGGCAACCGCAACGATCACGGCCATCCGGGTGATCAAGAGCATTCTGACCCAAGAGGCAACTCCTGTTGCGACGCCAGCAAGGACGTCGCGTCCACGGCGCCAGCGCCGTCTGGCGGAAGGAGCTTTCAGGTCTCCGGGCTCGATTGCGCCGAAGAGGTGGCGATCCTGAACCGGGTTGTCGGGCCGAAAGTGGGCGGAACCGAACACCTGGCATTCGACGTGATCAACGGGCGAATGACCATCCTCGATAGCGCCGAGAGGATACCAGACGACGAAGTCACGCAGTTGGTCGCAACGACCGGCATGAGCGCCAAGCCATGGGATGCCGACAACGCAGCAGAGGACCAGGCGGCGCATCTGGCACGTCAGAAGCGCTTTACCTCGTTGAGCGGCGGCTTCTGGGCGGCGGGATTCCTTTTTCACATTGTCGAGACCGGCATGGGCGGCGCGCTCGGGCTCTTTGCGGGCCATGGCGAGGTGCCTATGCCTATGGTGGAAGCAGGGATCTTCGCCGTCGCGATTCTTTTTGGCGTCTGGCTTGTCGCGCCCAAGGCCTGGTCTTCGGCGCGGAGGCTTAGCCCCGACATGAACCTGCTCATGGTGGTGGCCGTCGCGGGCGCCATCGGCCTCGGCGAGTTTTTTGAGGCCGCGACGGTCGCCTTCTTCTTCTCGCTTTCGCTTTATCTTGAGAGCTGGAGCGTGGGGCGGGCGCGTAATGCGGTTTCCGCGCTCCTCGATCTGGCGCCGCCAACGGCGCGGGTTCTTTACGACGACGGATCTGAATCCGACGTTCCGGCCGCGGCCGTGGCAGTCAATGCAAGGTTTATCGTGCGCGGCGGCGACCGGATCCCCCTCGACGGTGAGGTCGTGGACGGGGCAGGGGCCGTCGATCAGGCCCCAATTACTGGGGAAAGCGCGCTAGTGCCCAAGGAACCAGGCGACGAGGTCTATGCCGGCACGATCAACGGCGAGGGCACACTGACGGTGCGGGCGACGAAGGCCGCCTCGGACACGGTGCTCGCGAAAATCATTCGCATGGTGGGCGATGCCCATGCCCGCCGCGCGCCGGTCGAACAGTGGGTGGCCAAGTTCGCGCGCATCTACACACCCATCGTGATGGCTTTGGCGATCGCCATCGCGCTGGTGCCGCCACTGCTGCTCGGCGGCGCCTGGGACTACTGGTTCTACAATGCTCTGGTCCTTCTGGTCATCGCATGTCCTTGCGCGCTGGTCATTTCTACGCCGGTCTCCATCGTGGCAGCGCTGACCGCGTCGGCACGGGCGGGGGTGCTCATCAAGGGCGGCGCCTATGTCGAGGCGCCGGGGCGGACCACGGCACTGGCGATGGACAAGACCGGGACGATCACCATGGGCGAGCCTGAGGTGGCGGCGGTTCACCCACTGGTCGGCGTTTCCGAACGCGATCTCATGGCGCTGGCAGCAAGCCTGGAGGCGCGGTCTTCACACCCGCTGGCACGCGCCATCCTCTCGCGCGCCGAAGCCGATGGTGTTTCCGTGTCTGCCGCAGAGGACACCCGTACCGTGCCCGGGCGCGGTCTGGAAGGACGCGCCGACGGGCGCGCTATCTGGCTCGGCTCGGATCGCTTCGCCGAAGAGAAGGGGTTCGGCAATGCCATTCCGGCGGATCTGCGGGATCGGATCGAAGGGGCAGGGAGCACCCTCGTTGCCGTGGGTGACGAGACCGGCGTGACCGGCGTACTGGAGCTTCGCGACCGCATCCGCCCAGATGCAAAGGGGATCGTTGCGCGTCTGCATGCGCAGGGTGTGAAGACCATCGTGATGTTGACGGGCGACAACGAACGCACCGCGCGCGCGGTGGCAGCCGAAGTCGGCATCGACGAGGTGCGCGCCGAACTTTTGCCAGAAGACAAGGTGACGGCCATTGAGGAACTCGTCGAAAGCCACGACATGGTGGCGATGATCGGCGACGGTGTGAATGACGCACCGGCCATGGCGCGGGCGCATTATGCCATCGCCATGGGCGCTGTCGGATCGGATGCCGCGATCGAGACGGCCGACATCGCGCTGATGACCGACGACATCGGCAAGGTACCCTGGCTTATCGGCCATTCGCGCCGTGCCATGACGATCATCCACCAGAATATCGGCATATCGCTGGCGACCAAGGCGCTGTTCGTCGGGCTGACCGCGTTCGGTATGGCCTCAATGTGGGGCGCCATTGCTGCGGATGTAGGCGTGTCTCTGCTGGTGGTCGCCAACGCACTTCGGCTCCTGAACGGCCATCAGGTTGAGGCCGGGCCTTCAGGCGGAGAACCGGTGGGCGAGCAGATGGCGAAAGGAGCACTGGCGCACGGTCATTGATCCGGCGGTTTCGGTAGCTCGATATCGCTTTTGCGGTCCAGCCACGCCAGCGCCCCGACAGAGAATTCCGAACCCCGGTAGGGTTCCGTCCAGGCGGTCTCGATGTCGTCCCAGGGCAGAGGCTCGAGATTTCCAAGAAAGAGCGTCAGACGGTAGGCCGCTGCCTCGGGAAGCCAAGGCGCCTCCTTGGCCGGCGTCGCGGCGACAGGTCCGGACAGGAGGAGCGCACTTGCGAGTGTGGCGAGCAGCACTCTCATAATATTTCGCATCACCACGGCCTCCAAAGTAAAAAGTTAGACATGGCTAACTTATCTACCCGAAGCAAACAAGTTGTCAATCCCGCTGTTTCGCTGCAAAGTCCCGAGTATGACAAAGCTACAATCACAAGGGCGTGAGCCATTCGAAGCGGTCGACCGGGCTCCCGAGGCGCAGGCCGATGGCTTTGCGACCGTGCGTCAGGCACATGAAAGCGAGATGGCGGAGGATTACGTCGAACTGATCGCGGAACTGATCGAGACGCGCGGGGAGGCCAGACCGGTCGAGATCGCCGAGCGGCTTGGCGTGAAGCCGCCGACCGTGACCAAGAACATCTCGCGGCTCAAGGCTGCTGGTCTGGTCCGGCGGGAGCCATACCGCGCGATATTCCTCACCGATGCCGGGCAGGACCTCGCGGAGATCTGTCGACGCCGCCACAGGGTCGTCGTCGCCTTTCTTCTGAGCCTGGGAATCGACGAAGAGACCGCGGAACGCGATGCGGAAGGGATCGAGCATCACGTCAGCGGGACGACATTGGAGGCGTTCGAGCGACGGCTCAATCAGAAATGAGCTCGCCTAGATGCACATTCGCGCGATTCTCTATCGGGACCTCGAGCTATCAGGTCTTCAAGCCGCTGACACGTTTGCGCAATTTCGAAGCTCGCTAGCCGAGAACCCGCGACAGCACGATGGTTGCAAACAGGGCGACAAGTCCGAAGGCGATCGCAGACGCTACCGCATATTGGAGGATATCCAGGTGATTCCCCCTCCTCCGTCGTGCCAGATAGCCACCCCAGATCGCGCCTCCGATAGCGCTCACGATCACAAGCATCAGGATACCTCCGTTCCAAAATGCCGCGCATCGGGATCTCGTCCGAGCAAACTGGCCAGCCAGCCGAAGACCCAGCACCCAAAAACAAGAACCAACAAGGTCCAGTCGCCGAACCGCGCATAGGGCGTTGGAGTACGCGCGCCCGGCAGGCCGGCATCAATGGTGCCTGTTTCCCCGGTATCAAGACGCGCGACGACATTTCCATTGGCGTCGATGATCGCGGATATCCCAGTGTTGGCCGCCCGGACCACGGGAAGTCCCTCCTCGACCGCGCGCATCCGCGCGGAGGCGAGGTGCTGCTCGGGTCCGATGCTGGTTCCGAACCAGGCATCATTTGTGGCGTTGAATATCCAGTCGGGGCGGAAAAGGTCATCGACCACGTGGCCCGGAAAGATGATCTCGTAACAGATCGCCACCGCGACCAGAGGCGCGCCAGGGATCGCCAGCGTGCGCGGCCCTGGTCCCGGCGTGAAATCGCCCAACCCTTCGGTCAGCCGCTCGATGGGCAGCCAGCCTTTCAGGGGCACATATTCCCCGAACGGAACAAGATGATGTTTTGCATACCCCGTCAGAACCTCGCCGCTGCCGTCATAGGCCTGAACCGTGTTGAAATATCTGGTTCCCCCATCGCCCTCCACTCGGTCAGGCGCACCTGTCAGTAGGATCCTGCCGTCTGGCAAAGCTGCAGATATCCGCGCGCGTGCCGCAGCATCTTCGTCCAGAAAGCCGGGGAAGGCCGTTTCCGGCCAAAGCAGCAAATCGAAACGTCCGGGTTGCGCGGACAAGCCCAGGTATTTTTCCAAGGTTCGCTGGCGGCTGCCCGGTACCCACTTCTCGACTTGTGGCACATTGCCTTGGACGATGCGCAAAGCAACGTCTGTCGGCGGCACGTCCTGCCCTGACCGAAGCGCACCGCCAACCCAGAAACCCGCCACAGCAACGGCGAAGAGCACGAGAACAGGCGCGCGTCTCTTTGGCGCCGCCACAGTCAACACACCTGGCAATATGCCGATGAAGACCGTGAGAAAGCCCAAACCGTAGCTTCCGACCCAGGCGGCGGGTTGGCGCAGGGCGGCATAGTCGACAAGGGCATAAGCGGCAAGGTTCCAGGGAAACCCTGTCAGGACATGACCCCGCAGCCATTCCGTGGCCACCCAGCAGGTTGCAAACAGCAGGCCCGCCGCAATGCCGCCGACAGCTCGGCGCTGCATGATGGCGGCAAAAAGCATCGCCGCCATGCCCGGGAAGATGGCAAGTCCGGCGGACAGACCCGCGACCGCCGGAATCGCCAGTGCGCCGAAACGTTCGGCATCGACGTAAAAGCTCTCGGCGATCCAGGAAATTCCAATCCCGAATTGGCCCAGTCCGAAAGCCCAACCGACAAGGAAAGCGCGCGAGGTTGAGATGTTCCGGAGAACGATAAAGAGCACGGAGAAGGCGACAGGGACCGCGATGAGCCAAGAAAACGGCGGAAGAGTCAAAACCGTCAATCCGCCGGCAGCAAGGGCAAGACCCATGCGCTGGAACAGGTTCAGGTCCTCACTAACGAACTGCGGCAATCCCGGCTTCATGAATCGGTCTGAAGTCGAGCGCCAACCCACGGCGCAATGAGCAGCAGCATCACGCCGCCAACCACAAAAACATCGGCCATGTTGAAGGCAGGCCAGTGCGCCGTCCCGATGTAGAAATCGAGGAAATCCGTCACCGCACGATAGCGCAGGCGGTCCAGAATATTGCCGAGTGCACCGCCGATGATCGCACCATAGGCAATGGCCTCGACCCGGCTGCTGGTACGGACCAGCATGAACGCCAGCCAGACGCAGATGCCAAGCGCCAGTAAGACAAGGCTCCACCACGGCGCGCCGCCGAGAAGCCCGAAGGTCACTCCGTCATTGCGCAGGTAGATGAGATTGAAGCCGGGAAAGACCGATACGCCGGAACTAAGAACAGTCGCATTGGACACAACGATTGCCTTCGTTGCCTGATCGACAAGAAAGGCGATCAGCGCAGCAAGCAGACCGACGAAGAGGCAAGTTCTCATCAGCTTATCCCAGCCAGACGTCGAGGAACAACATGATCACAAGACCAACGGCGAGGCCGAGCGTCGCCCTGTTCTGATGGCCGGATCGGTGGGTTTCCGGAATGATCTCGTGGCTGATGACGTAGAGCATCGCACCTGCTGCGAAGGCGAGACCCCAGGGCAGCAGCGGTTGCGAAAGACTGATAATCCCTGCGCCGAGAAGTCCACCGACGGGCTCGACGAGACCGGTCAGAGCGGCGATGCCCCAGGCGCGAAGCCTGGAATAGCCCTCGCCGAGCAACGAAACCGCCACCGCCAGACCTTCGGGGGCATTCTGTAATCCAATACCGATCGCAAGTGGCAACCCGCCCGACAAACCGTCAGCCCCGAACCCGACGCCGACGGCAAGCCCTTCGGGAAAATTGTGGATAGTGATCGCGATGATGAAAAGCCAGACGCGCCGCAGCGATGCGGCGTCGGGACCTTCCCGCCCCGTCTTGAAATGTTCATGCGGTAGCCGTTCGTTCATCAGAGCGATCGCGCCCATGCCAAGCAGGATCGCAACACATACGATGGCCGCCGGGAGAGCACCGTTGTCGAACTGTCCTTCAGCTGCGTCGAGAGCCGGGATGATCAGCGAGAAGAACGAAGCCGCGAGCATGACACCCGCCGCGAAGCCAAGCAGCAGATCGCGCGTGGCCCGGGACGGGATGCGCCCAAAAAGAACGGGGACCGCCCCGACCGCGGTCAGCGATCCGGCGGCCAGGCTTCCAAGAAAGCCAAGCGCTATGGGGGAGAGGGGTTCCAATTGTTAAGGTTCTGCCGCGAGTTCAGTCAGGAGCCGAGTAGCTGGTGTAGACCTCGGTCGATCCGTCTTCGTGGATCAGGAAGACATCGTAAGCCTCCCGGTCGTCCTCCGGTCCCATGCCGGGCGACCCGTAGGGCATTCCCGGCACCGCCAGGCCTACCGCGTCTGGCCGGTCCTCCAGCAGGCGTTGGATGTCAGCCGCCGGCACGTGGCCCTCGATCACATAGCCGTCGACCAAAGCCGTATGGCAGGAGACCATGCGCTGCGGCACGCCATTGTCGAGTTTGAAGCGCACAAGAGATCCTCCGAACATGTCCTCGCCCATCGGCGCGAAGCCATTCTCCTCGAGGTGCTTCATCCAGGACAGGCAACAGCCGCAGCCGTTTGTCTTCCGGACGTCGATCTGAATCGCCTCTGCGACGGCCTGCGCCGCAGGAAGCAAGGCAAATGCGATGGCAAGGGCGGGAGTAAATCGTTTCATGGATCAAAGCCTTTCGGTTGTCGTCTGTGCAAATTCGCTGGCGAGCCTCTCAGCAAGAAGTGAACGCGCCTCACGCAGTCGCTCAAGCGCGGCCGTGTCGTCCGCTTCACGCTCGGCCGCCTCTGCCAATCGGTCGTCAGAGAGAGGGTCGGTTGGGCGACCGTCCACCAGCACTTCGTAATGTAGGTTGGGGCCTGTCGCGGTACCCGTCGCACCGACCCGCCCGATCATATCTCCGGCCATCACGCGTTGCCCTTGTGTGAGCCCGTCCGGTACGGCGCTCAGATGCGCATAGCGCGTCAGGGTGTCGGAGCCATGAGCGATCTCGACGACCCGGCCATACCCACCGCGTCGGCCGATGAAGCTAACGCGGCCCGGCGCCGTCGCCTGTACCGGCGTGCCGCGCGCCGCCGCGAAGTCGACTCCTGTGTGCATCCGTACATTGCCGTAGACCGGATGGGTGCGGCGCCCGAACACAGAACTCAGCCGTGCACCTTCGACCGGTTGCGCAAACACGCGCAGGACTTCTCCGTCGACATAGATCGTCGCTTGGCCGCTGCCGTCGTTCGGCCAGACGATTTCATAGACCGAGCCATCGATATCCAGTGCGGCAAAGGCAAGCTCGGGCTGACCAATCCTCTTGTTCCCGTCTCGGGCCTCGCGCCAAAGGAGGCGCATCGTCTCGCCACCCGCAAGATCACGACGGAAATCCACGGTGCCGCCCAGCATCTGCGCCAGGTCCACCGCAAAACGGGCGGGGATGTCTGCCGTGTTCAGGGCGGCGAAAATCGAGCTCTCGATCACCGCCTCGCCGGCGAAAGTCACCAATTCGGGATCCGGGTCCAACACGCGGGCGGCAAGCTGTTCGCCGAAGACCGCCTCTATCCGGACACCGTCTTCGACGGCGAGCTCTACACGACGCGGGTTGTCGTCCGTTGTGGAAACCACCGTAATGATGTGACCCGGACGCAGACGGCGCAGATCGTATTCCGTGCCAATCGCCAAGGCGATTTCGGCGCGATCCGAAGCATCCAGCCCCGCATCGGAAAGGACCGCATCAAGCGTCTCGCCGGACGCAATCTCCCGCGACCAGGTGACCAGCGGGGGCTCGATAGATGGCAAGGAGGTATCAGCGGGGGAAACGGTCAGGAGCGGCCGGGGTCTGAACTCGAATGCGATATCCGCCTGGGCGAGTGTAGGGCGGACCGAATTGGTTTCGGTAATCCGAGGCGGCGCAAGCGGATTGGGAGTCCAGAGGGTCGCTTCAGCAATCGCAGGGGGCACCGGTTCTTTGGACAGAACGCCAGAGATGGCGATGGCGGTCACCGAAAATGCGCCTGCGACCGCAACGGCCGCCAAGACAGTTCTTATCTTCATGTTGCCCCCTCTACGTCTTCTGTCAGTGCGCGCTGGATCTTCGGCACCGCGAATTCTCTTTGCTCGTGATAGTCGATCATGGTGACGAGCTCACCCTCGGCATCGAACAGGAATACGCTTGCCGTATGGTTCATCGTATAGCCGCCGCCCTCAGTCGGGACGCGCTCAAATGAGGCACGAAACCCTTCTGCAGCGCGGGCAATTTGGTCTTCCGGCCCCGTCCAGCCACGAATGACCGGATGAAAATAGCCGACATATTCGGCCATGGCCTCGACCGTGTCCCGCTCCGGGTCGACCGTGATGAAGACCACGTTCATCTCTGATGCTTCGTCGCCCAGTTCCTCAAGCCAGCCGGAAATATCCGATAGGGTCGTCGGGCAGACGTCCGGGCAGTAGGTGAACCCGAAAAACACCATTGTGGGACGACCGATCAGGTTGCCAGGCCCTACCTCATTTTCCTCGTGGTCGGTCAGCCGGAACTCCATCGCCGATAGGGGCAGGGGCCGCTGCCCTTTTGGTTCAGGCGCACCGGGCCCGTCCACCCGCCACCAGCCCACGAAGAGCGTCAGGCCAAGAACGCCGGCACCGGCTGCGCCGTATAGAAGGAGCTGCCGACGTTGCATCAGCCCTCCGGTCCACGCGCGGCGATTCCGAGGATTGGGACCTCGACCGTCACCTTGCCGCCATCCGAGAAGGTCAGTGTCAGCGGGAAATTCTCGCCTTCGGTCATCGGCTCTTGCAGCTTCATGAGCATGGCGTGCAACCCGCCCGGCTCCAATGCCACGCTTTGGCCGGGCTCAATCGTGATCTCGCCTGCAGGCGCCATGGAACTGACGCCATCGGAGTTGGTTTTCGACTCATGGATCTCGGGCATCATTGCCAGCGGTGTCGCAAGTCCGGTCAGCGTAACGGCGTCTTCACCCGTGTTGCGCACGGTCATATAGGCGGCACCTGGCCTGTTGACGCCGATCGAGGCGCGGGACCACGCATTCTCGACCACGACATCCTCCGAACCGGCCAGTGCGGGGGCCGACAGCCCTGCAACCGTCAAAAGCACGGCCAATGCATTGGTATATCTCAACTTCTTCACCACTCGTTTCTCCTGCCTCCGCAAATCAGCTTTGGCTTGCCGCAACTTCCACTGCCACCAGCCTCTGCAATTCGGCCTCACCGAACGGATCGAGAGGCTTGCCGTTCACGAAGAACGTGGGCGTTTGGCGGACCCCGACTGTCTCGACATCGGCGCGGTCCTGGTTGAGCACCGCCACAACACCGGGGGCCAGCATCTGTGTCCGGGCAGCTTCGACATCCAGACCTCCGCTTGCTGCAATCTCAAGGATCAATCCGGGTGCCGGGGTCCCGTGAGACGCCCATCTGGGCTGCTCTCGCAAGACTGCCTCGAGCACAGGTTCAAACACGTCCTGCATGCGCGCCGCCTCGAGCACACGGATCGCTTCTACCGACGCCTCGCCGTGAAAAGGCGTATAGCGGATTACAACGCGCACCGCGTCTCCGTGCTCCGCCATGATATCCTCGACGACCGGATAGAAAGCGCGGCATGCCTCGCAGGCCGGGTCGAAGAATTCAACGATGGTTACGGGCGCATCCTCGGGCCCGAGGATCGGGGAATAGGGTCGGATCAGCGCGTCGGCCATTTCAGGGTCGATGGGATCGGACGCGGCAATCGGGTCGGGGCGGGTGGCATACCAGGCGGCACCGCCGAAACCGGCGACCCCGAGCGCGAGAACGGACAGGATGAGGCCGCGTCGTTTCATTTTTGTGTTTCCTTCAGTGAGAGAGCCGACAGCAGACCGATCATCGCGAAGGCGACGAGCGCCATCAAAGGAATCGGAATGCCGAAGACCAGTTGATTGTCGTCGGTACAGGATGGGCCGGTCGCCGTGCAGGGCTGGATACGCTCGGGGATAACGCCGACATAGAGGCCCAAGTGCCAAAGCGCGACGGCGGCACCGCCCAAAGCCAGCGCGATCCCGTAGCGACCCACGCGCCGATCCTGCCACCACAGCCCAAGCCCGAGGATGATGCCCAAGGGGAACATGAAGGCACGCTGGAACCAGCAGAGCACGCAAGGTGTCTGCCCCAGAACCTCGCCGATGAAGAGCACGGCAAGCGACGCGGTGAGCGCGATGATCCAGGCCAGGCCAAGGGCCGTCTCTCCGGAAAGTCGGGTCATGACGATCAGATCCTCTGTCTCAGATCGGCGAGGATCTCTTCGGCGGGCGTGCCGTAGGGCCAGGAGTCCGCGAAGCCTGCTTGCGTGTCGAAAAGGAAAAGATGCGACGTGTGACCCATCGTGTATCCGCCCGGCGCAGTCGCCTGCTCGATCCGCTCAAAGAATATCGGAAAGGTTTCGGATGTCGCGGCGATCTGCTCCGGTGTACCGGTCAGCCCGATGATCCCTGCGTCGAACAGGGGCACATACTCGGCAAGTGCAGTCGGCGTATCCCGCTCCGGATCAATCGTTATGAAAATCGGCTGAACCATTGCTGCCTCATCGCCCAGGCCCTCCATCACGGCCGCGACTTCGGACAGTGTTGTCGGACAGACGTCGGGGCAATTGGTGAAGCCAAAGAAGACCAGCATCCAGCGCCCTGCGAAATCTTCGTCCGTTTGGACCATGCCGCGATGATCGGTCAGTTCGAAATCAGCAAGAAACGGTGGTTCACTCTCGGTGCGGGCAAGATCGGCACGGTAGTCGGACCATAGCAACAGCCAGATGAAAACGAACGCCGCCGCGCCCGCCAACACCCACAATACCTTCTGAAGACCTGAAAGCCTCACGCCGCTCCGCCCGAACCTGATTCTATATTTTGTGTGCGTTTACATCCTCTAGCTACTGTAGGTTCAAGCGTGATTGTCATCGATCGGCCAACAATCACCGATCTGTGAAACTCGGGTGAAGCTTGTGATGCGCACCGCATAAAGCTACACCCACCGTAGGTAATGTGGGGAGCGGAAATGCTGACGATTGGGACGCTGGCGAAGAAGACCGGAACAAAGGTGCAGACCATCCGGTATTACGAGCAGATCGGACTTATGCCTGAGCCCGGCAGGACCGAGGGGGGCCAACGACGCTATGGCGACGCCGAACTCGACCGCTTGTCATTCGTCCGGCACGCACGGCAACTGGGGTTCTCGTTGGACGCGATCCGTGAGCTCCTCGATCTCAGCGATCATCCGGGAAAGTCCTGCGCTGAGGCGGATGCAATAGCCCGTCGGCAACTCAAACAGGTCGAGCAACGATTGGCGCGGCTCGAGGCGCTGCGGACGGAATTGAAGCGGATGGTGCATGAGTGCAGCGGCGGACAGACTTCTGATTGCCGTGTGCTCGAGGTACTGCGCGACCATTCCGAATGCCTGACCGACCATGAAGAGATCGGCGCCTGAGCAATTTCGACGACCTTTGATCGGAACGCAAAAAGCCCGGTGTTAGTTACTCATTGGCAATTCACTAATTTGGATACCCGGCATGGCGGAGCAGAGAAACGCAACGGAAAGACGCACACTCTGGATCGTGCTGGGTCTCAACATCGGGCTGGCAGTCGCTTTCTTCGCCTCGGGCGCATTCGGCGAGTCAAGCGCGCTTATCGCCAATGGCCTCGACAATCTGTCGGACAGTTTCGTCTACGCGATCAGCCTCTTCGCGCTGTCCCGCTCCGCCAAGTGGAAGCGCGGAGCGGCGAACGTTTCGGGCGGCCTGCTGATCCTCTTCGCCCTTGGAATCCTGTATGACGCGTGGCGCCGCTACGTCGGCGGATCGGATCCTCTTGGCACGATCATGATTGTCATGGCGCTGGTAGCGGCGGCCATCAACGCACTTTGCGTCTGGCTGCTGGCACGGCTTCGCGATCCAGACGTAAACATCCGAGCGGCGAATACGTTCAGCTGGAACGACTTCGCGGCCAATCTCGGAATCGTCGTCGCAGGCGGGCTCGTAGCCTGGCTCGGAACGAATTGGCCGGACCTTGTCGTGGGCGTGATTGTCGCCGGCATCGCGGCCTGGGGTGGCGTCGGAATCCTGAGAGACGCGCATGGTGAACACCACAAGGCGGTGCACAATGACGATCAGGTAACCAAGGACTCGGCCTGAAATCGGGGCTTGAAGCTACAGTGACTGTAGCAACTACATATTCTCGTGAACGATTCGAGGAGGTATCCCGTGAACCCCGCCGACCTCATTTGGCCAAAACCCGGCTGCTGGATTTTGACGCGACCTCAATTGCAAAACTGATCGAGGAGCGCGGCTGGGCAGACCTTCCCAGCGACGACCGAATTGGGGCCATCTACGATTTCGTCAGGAACGAGATTACCTTCGGCTACAACCGCGCCGACGACATTCCGGCGTCCGAGGTCCTCGCAGATGGCCACGGGCAGTGCAACACCAAGGGCACGCTCCTCATGGCCCTGCTGCGTGGCGTGGGAGTTCGCTGCCGACTGCCCGGGTTCACAATCCACAAGGCGCTTCAGAGAGGCGTCGTTCCGGAACTCGTCTATCCCCTCGCGCCGTCCGAAATCCTCCACTCCTGGGTAGAGGTGGACTTGGGCGACGGATGGGTCAATCACCGCCAGAACTTCGGATTTGTGCGCGACTTGCTCTATCGCCACGTCATCCGTCACTGGATGAATGCCAGGGTTCGCCGCATCCGCCGCGGAATCTTGCCGCCGGTCCCCGGATTCGATCGGCCGAACCACCGCCATGAGGAGACGAACCGTGCCGCATGATCACGGCCACGCCCACATCGATCCTCAATCCGGTGATCGTCGCGTCTCCATCGCCATCTGGGCCAACGGCCTCCTGACGGTCGCGCAGATCGTCGGCGGGATCCTTTCCGGCAGCCTCGCGCTGATCGCGGATGCCCTCCACAATTTCTCGGACATGGCGTCGCTGGTGATCGCCTTCTTCGCGCGTAAGATCGCTCGCCGCCCGGCGGACAAGCGCATGACCTTCGGCTATGGGCGGGTAGAAATCGTCGCAGCGCTCATCAACTACACGACACTTATCCTGATCGGCTTCTACCTGATCTACGAGGGTGGCATGCGCATGATCGACCCACCAGAGGTACAGGGCTGGACGGTGGTGATCCTGGGCGGTGTGGCACTGGTCGTCGACACGTTGACGGCGCTGCTCACCTATTCGATGCAGAAAGGCAGCGTGAACATCCGTGCGCTCTTCCTGCACAACCTATCGGACGCTTTGGCCTCCGTGGCGGTCATCATCGGCGGCTCGCTCATCCTCCTCTACAACATGCGGTGGGTCGACCCGGCGATCACCATCGGCATCGCTCTCTACATCCTCTACCTCGCATTTACCGAGATCGGCGGTCCGATTCGGACGCTGATGCTCGGCAGTCCACCGGACATCGATAATGAAACCGTCGTTCAGGCGATGCGGGGTGTGGATGGTGTCGCGGACGTTCATCACGTGCATCTGTGGCAGATGCAGGAGCACGAGGCGGCTCTGGACTGCCACGTCGTGCTGACAGCGGACGGCTGGGGTCAAATCGAAAAGATCAAGGCCGCGATCAAGGACCGGCTGAAGGACGATTTCAGCATCGGTCATTCGAGTCTGGAATTTGAGCACGAAGACCGCGCACACGAAAACGCTGACCTTTAAGGTCACGGCAAACCGGAAAAAGAGGAGGAAAACCATGTTCACCGAGACACTGACAGCTCATGACGACACGATTGGCCTCGCCTGCGAGGGCAAGCTCAGCGAAAGCGACCTGAAACGGATGCACGCCCTGCTTCATGAGCGCCTGCAAGAGACAAGTAAGCCCGGCCTGGTTCTCGATCTCACGAGGTTCGAAGGCTACGATGGGCCGTCCGCTCTGCTCGAAGATCTGAAAATCGACACAGCCCATAGGAATGACTTCCGCCGCGTCGCTGTGGTGGGCGAAGGGGCTTTGTTGGAGTGGGGAACCAGGTTCGCCGACGTGCTGACCACGGCAGAACTCCGTTAGTTCGACCCGGCGGAAATGAAGGCGGCAATCGCCTGGGCAAGTGAAAGGTAGAGTAGCTTTCAATCAGATGCCTTCGCAGAAGACAGCATCTGTTCGAAACCATAAACAAAAGAACTACAGCAGTTGCGAGACCCAAGAGCAATCCGAAAGTTCTGAACATGGTCGCTCCTTTCGCAAAGGAGTAACTTTGGTACGGTGGCACTGCCCTTGCCGGGGCATTATCAAATCGTAATGTTTTAGCGGCTCAGGGCGCCAGTTGGTTAACATAAACTTCATTATGCGACTTTATACTTAGCGTTGCGATAGTATATTATTGTATGTATGCTGAACTCCTATCACGGAGGCTCCACAGCATGCGCCATTTACTCAAGAAGCTCCTCCCCTCGGTCGCAGTCGCTTTGACCGTGACAGGTTCTTCGCTGCCAATACCCGCCCGCGCGCAGACATACCCGATCGATTGCGCGATCCTCTTGTGCCTGTCTGGCGGCTGGCCTGCTTCCGTCCCTTGCGCCCGAGCCCGCGCCGAATTTATCCGGCGGATTACACCTTGGCCGGTCGAACCACCGCTGCAAATCTGGCGCTGTCCCATGGGCGCCTCCTACGAGAACGATCGGTTACAAAACAACGCTGGCGGCATCTTTGAAGCCTTGTACCGAACCGACAGCCGTCGACCGCTTCAATCCTTGCCAGTAGATAATCTCGTTCCCACCGACCTCGCCCTGCGGCTCGTTCAGGACCGCGCGGACATCGATATCAGCGGGCCAGAGTTCAATTTCGTGCGGTCCATCCGCGTCTTCGATGTACGGTATGCACGACAGCACGAGTCCGGGCGCGATGGGGATTGTAACCGAAGCGCGACCGTGGTCCTCGGCACCTACGGGACCCAAGGCGATTTCTCATGGCAGCGATCTTCGATAACTGCCCTGCCCGAGGCCCATGTGGGACTTGAACGTTGGGGCGAGCATTGCCCTGGCATTTATCACCGATCCGTCTTCGTCGATTGGCGTGACTATGACGGCAACTACGGGTTCGAGCAGGTGAACTACTGACCTGCCGCTACGTAGATTTGTCATGGAAGACGGCTTCTTTGGCTTGCACGACCGCACCGCATACGCTTCGCGGTCCACATGCTGTTTGGCGTTTAGGCAAACACCGCGGGTTCGCTCTGTTCACCCGTCGTCGCTTCTTCCGATCCTCGTCAGCGCATCGAAGTCGATTTCTTGCTTCTGTTCGTCACTTATATCCGGCCGGGTTTCCGATACCGGCTGGGGCCCTTGGACGTCCCACATCACCGCATGTGAGCCTGTCCTCCAGCGATAACCCAACCAACAACACTGCACCCATCGGTCCCGATCAGATTGGCGATCGCGACGCCCTCACCCTTATCTTCGTTCACTGTTTACTGGCTTCCTGCACTGCGGCGCTGCGAATTGCGGCGTGGGGTTGCAGAGCGTTCACTACGACCGCGCGCCGGGCTTCTTTGATGTTGGCTAACTGGTCCTCGATGAGGAAATGATCATCAGACCGGGAAAGTGGGTTCCCGTGTTCTCAACAATTCATTGGCTTCAAATCCTGTGGTCGGGCTCCGTGGCGGCTTCAACGATCGCCAGAACCTCGAACGGGTCAAAGCCGATGGCGCGCGCCAAGACGACCAGCTCGACAACGTCGACCCGGCGCTGGCCGCTCTCAAGGCGGGCAATAAGGGACTGGTGGCATCTGAGCCTGTCTGCCAGGTCTTTCTGACCAAGGCCCGCTTTGACACGGGCGTCGACCAACGCCTGACAGAGTGCCACTTGTCCCTTGCTTCTGATTGTCTTTGCCACGCGTCACATACCTTTTGTGACGTCGCTAGCGGATGAAATCTGTTATCTAAAAGTAGATATATGAGGGTGTTATCGGCGTCTGGTTTCCATGGGCTGCAAGTCTGATGCTCCGAGGTTGCCCATCAATCCCCTACCAATTGCAGGAACCGGCCATATTCCTCGCTGACTTCGCGCGCTTCCTCGAAGGCGCGGGCCCGTTCACCGTCGAGGCAACGGAAGTAGCTCTGGATATCCTGAATGTAATCTTCGAAGTCGCCGCGGATGATATCCGCATAGTCCCGCGCGGCCTGCGAATCGCTTGGCAGGAAAGACGGGATGGCGCAAAAGCAGGATTCCGCCAAAACCGGCCCAGGAACGCAGATCAGAAGGGCCATAGCTTGCAATGGGAGCAGGCATGTCAACCTTGGGTTTCTCAAACCTGTTATCTCCTTGATCGCGGACACTGGCCGTGACTAGTGTTTGCGTAACCAAACTACAGCCAAAGCACGATATTACATCTTGCGGTTGATAATATACTATCGTAACTCTGGGCATCAAGTGGAATGCCCGGGCGTTGCGCGTTTAAAGAAAGCGTGAGCCGGGCCATGAACTGGGACATCGAAGCACCAAATGTGGTTACGGAAGCCAGGTTCCGCGAACTCGTGGAAAGCGGCTATAGCGCAGAAATCCCTGTGCCAAGAGTCGGCACACAAGAAAGGCCCCAGCTATTACGGGGTCTGGATCATGCGTGTTGTCTCTGATGACGGGGTGAAAAGCTCCTCGTCACCGCCCGCACGCGGACGACTACAACGATATCAAGATCCGCGAGTTCAAGACGATCTCCGGCGTGGTGTCTTTCTTCATTGGCCTTGGTTTTTGCGCATGTCGACCTGCCGCTTGAGGCGGGGACAAGCCGTACGCACAAATTTGCGCCGCCAGACAAAGCCCCATCAGACAAGGGCGCTGGCAGCTAACCTCGTCTGTCTCTGGCTGGTCGCAGCACCTGCTCAGCGCAAATGGTCCTGGTCATGGAGAGCGACGGCTCCCTGACCCCGTCCCGCTCTCAGAGCAGCTTTGCTCGAAACTACAATGAAGGGATTGGTCAGAGTTCGGCCTCCGATGGGATCGCGATCTTCGGCGAGGTAGAGGCCGAGCAAGAGGGCGTCCAAGTCGCGGCCCTTGCCCGCCCGACTCCCCTGCCCCGCGCCGATGTCCTCTCCGGGATTCAGACCACGGCCTTGCGCTATGCCGGCCATCCCGGCCTGCGTCGCGCGGGGCTTTCCGTGACGGATTGGCTAGCTCTCTATCGAGCCAATATCGAGGTTGAGAGCGCCTACCGGCAGGATGCGATTTCAAGTGCAGGTGCCATTGGCCTTGGTCAATTGATGCCAGCGACGGCGCGTGATCTGGGCGTCGACCCGCGTGACCCTCAACAGAACCTCGACGGCTCTGCCCGCTACCTCGCGATGATGCTGGAGCGCTTCGGCGATCCGCATCTGGCGCTGGCGGCCTACAACGCCGGTCCCGACGCCGTGCGCCAACACGGTGGCATTCCCCCTTACCGAGAAACCCAGAACCACGTGGCCCGTGTCATGGCCGTCGTGGCCCGATTGGAAGGATCAAATTCGTGAAACAGATTTCAAACCTCTTTGTCGCCTCGCTGGCGCTATTCCTGTTCATTGCCGAGCCCGCCCTTGCACAGAGCATCGATCTCTCCCCGATCCAGAGAGCTTGTTGCAGGGCATTGTCGATGCGCTGACCGGCCCTCTTGGTGTGGTCATCGCCACACTCGCGGTCCTCGGCGTTTTCTTGAGCTGGTTCTTCAACATCATCGACCTGCGCCAAGCGCTTTGGGTCCTCGTGGGCATCGCTGGTGTTGCCGCCGCTCCCACCATTGTTGCCGCGGTCTTCGCCGGTGGCTGAACGCTCGCCCCTCTTCTGGGCCTCGTGCGCCCGCCGAAGCTTCTGGGCCTGCCCATCATGTACGCGATGGTCTGGCTCTTCGGCTCTGTGCTCTTGTTCGTCTGGGTCCAGCACATCGCGGGTGCTGGGTTTCGCCGCCCTGCTCTATCCGGTGCTGTGGAAGGCCGCAGATTGGGACCCGCGTTTCATCGACGTGATGATGACGGCCCTGCAGGAGACACCGCCCACGCGCAACAGGTCCATCCATGGCGGGGACAGCTATGCCCCGTGATGACGCCCGTGGTGCTGCGCTCGATGCCCGCACAATGACGCCAGACTGGTATGCGCGCGAGACCCGCCTCGCGCATATGCTGCCCTATGTAAGCCTCGTCGACGACCAGACCGTGCGGACCCGGGTGAACGAACTCTTCCGCTGCATTCGGCTCGAGGGGATCAACAGCTACACGACGGACGAT